>DASVNS010000197.1:0-13547 GCA_036383735.1 Phenylobacterium sp.
CGCCATAACCGCCGCCGCCACCACGATCACCGTAGCCGCCGCGATCGCCGCCGCCGAAGCCGCCACCGCCGCCGGCTCGCCGGGGTTGGGGCGCGCCCTTTTCCGTCACGACGATCTGGGTCGCCGCCAGTTTGCCGGAACGTCGGTCCTGCTCCAGCTCATAGTCGACCTTGTCGCCTTCATCGAGGCTGTCCAGGCCGGCCTGATTCAGGGCCGAAATGTGAATGAAAACGTCCGAACCGCCGTCGTCGGGTTGGACGAAACCAAAACCCTTCGCCGTGTTGAACCACTTTACCGTGCCGCTCGCCATATCGTCGCAACCTACAGAGATAGAAGTCCCGCGCCGCCCATAGAACTGCGCCCGGCTAATCGCCCTGATGAGCCGTACGACAAGTTGTAGCGGCGGATTTTCCGCAAGACCAGCCATCGTGACACACACCGGTATTCGGACTATGGCAGCGGTTCCTTCGCCACAGCGTCGCCGGACCCCTTCTTGAAGAGCATCTGTGTCTATTGCGGCTCGTCTCCCGGGACCGATCCACGGTTCATGGAGGAGGCGATCCGGGGCGGGCGGCAAATCGCGGAATCCGGTCTAACCCTCGTATATGGCGGAGGAAAAGTCGGCCTGATGGGGGCGGTGGCCGACGCCGCGCTCGCCGCGGGCGGCCGCGTCGTCGGGGTGATGCCGCAAGACCTGGTCAAGCAGGAGATCGCTCACAAAGGCTTGTCCGAGCTGCACGTGGTCGCCTCCATGCACGAACGCAAGCTGGCCATGGCCGAGCTCTCCGACGGCTTCCTCTGCCTGCCCGGCGGGCCTGGCACGTTCGAGGAGATCTTCGAGCAGTGGACCTGGGCGCTGCTCGGCATCCATCGCAAGCCGTGCGGGTTCGTGAACGTCGCCGGCTACTACGAGCTGATGCGCCAGACGATCCAGCAGATGGCGGACAGCGGCTTCATCGCCCAGGCCTACGTCGACATGCTGGTGTACGCCGACACCACGCCCGAGGTGCTGGACGCGTTCCGCGCCTATGTGGCCCCTCCGCCGAAGTGGAGCGCGGCCCGGCCTTAAAGCTCCAGGCGGTAGACCTTGGTCGCCGTGCCGGAGAACAGCGCCGTCTTCTCCGTCGCCGAGGCGCCTTTGGCGATGTGCTTGAAGGCGTTCCAGAGCGTGGCGTAGCTGCAGCTGCCCATGTCGACCGGGAAGTTGCTCTCGAACATGCAGCGGTCCGGCCCGAAGGCTTCGATGCAGGTCTCGACGTAAGGCCCCCATTCGCGCGCCAGCTGCTCGGACGGCGCCCGCGGTTCCGCGAGGAACGATGGGAAATTGCAGAAGGCCATCGCCAGGCCGCCCAGCTTCACCACGACGTTGGGCGACTTCGCCAGCTCCTGGATGTTGGCTTTCCAGACGGCGAACCGCTCCGGCAGCTTGCCCTCGTAGCTTGCGAGGCCAAGAGGCGTACCCACGTGGTCGAGCACGATGGTGGTTTCCGGAAACGCGCGCGCCAGGTCGATTGCGTCGGGAAGCTGCGGTTCCAGCAGCCAGGCGTCGAACGACAGGCCGAGCGGCGCCAGGCGCTTGAAGCCCTCGCGGAAGGTGGTGTCGAGATAGAGTCCCGCGCCGACCCCGCCGATCGGGCCGAGCACGTTCGGATCGGCGTCGAACGAGGCGCCGTTGCGGATCCCGCGGAAGCGTCCGCCGCCCGCGCCGATATGGGCTTCGAGGACCCGCCCCGCCGCATCGCCCAGCAGCAGGTCGGCGCGACCGACGATCCCGGCGCAGGCGCGGAAATCGCCATAGGTTCCGCTGGCGCTCATGGCGGCCACGCCGTTCACGACCTCGGTTTCGCCCACGGGGCGCAGCTCCACCGGACCGTCCGCCTTGTAGAAAGCGCCGCATTCCAGGAAGACGGTCGCGAGGATGTTGTGGCCGCTGGTGGTATCCGCCATCAGCTCGTCCAGCAGATAGCGGCCGGCTGGCTGGATGGCGGTCATGAAGGGGTGATCGGGCGCCTGGGCCATGAACGCCCGCATGTCCCACAGGTGGTGGTGCGGATCGACGATCGGAAGTTCGGGCTCGAGGATGGCTTCCGGCACGACGTTCGCTCCCAGTTGATTTGCGGCCACGCTAGAGGGGCAGACCTCAGGCCTCAAGCGTCTGGCTTTAGCGGCCGGGCGTTTCGGCCGGCGGCTTGGGCGGCAGGCTGACGAGCATCACGGAGGTTACGGGCTGCCGCATCTGGCGCTCCCAGAGCGCGATCAGTTCGCCTGGCCTGGGCGCCGGCGGCTGTAGCGCCCAGGCGGCGCTTGCCGCGCCAAGGACCGCCGTTCCCACCAGGGCCGCGCCGAGAAAGTCGTCATGCCGCCGCGCGAGGCGCAGTTCGCCGACGCGAACCTCCAGGGGGTGTGGGCCGCGGGCTGGCCAATAGCAGCCGAACGGCAGGGGCTGGGCGGCAAGTTGGGTCTTCAGCAGGGTCCTGGCGTAGAGCGCGCGATCGTGCGGGCGGCGGCGCAGGACAGCGGCGTCGCAGGCCAGCTCCTGGTCCAGCCGCATCAGATGCGCGCCCAGATGGACCAGCGGGTTGAACCAGCAAAGCGCCTGCATCGCCACGGCCGCTGCGCCGGCCCGGGGATCGCAGCGCGCGACGTGTTCGCGCTCGTGGGCGCGGATCAGGGCGCGCTCTTGCACGGTATAGGTCCCGTCGTCGGCCGGCATCACCAGGCGCGGCGCGATCACGCCGACCACCGAGGGCCCGCCTCGCCCGCGACGGACCTCCGCCATGAACCGGTTTTGCGCCCGCACCATGCCGGCGGCGAAGAGGATGACCCCAAGGACCCAGAGGGTCAGGGCGGGGGCGGACCAGTTGGTCACTGCCGCGACCAGGGCGTGCACCGGGGGCGCGTCATCGACCACCCGCGTCGGCATCAGCGAGGCCAAGGTGGCCAGGGGCGGGGCGGCCCAAAGGCCGTAGGCCACGTCCGGGCCGAACGCGCGCCGCGCCGGTACGCGCAGCGCCAGCACCGCCAGCAAGCCGATCGAGAGCACGAGGTTCGCCCGCAGCAGGGCGGCCAGGACCTCACTCGTCATCGGCTTCAAGCTCCGCGATCAGCGCCTTCAGACGCGCCACTTCCGCGGCCGAGAGGTCGCGATGGCGGGCATAGTGGGCGACCAGGGGGGCGATCTGGCCCCCGAACAACCTGTCGAGAAGGCCCTGACTCTCGCCGGTGACGTAGTCCTCGCGACTGACGAGCGCCTTGTAGATGGCCCGGCCGCCCGCGCGCTCCGACTTCAGCGCCTTCTTCTTGAGAAGGCGGTTGATCAGCGTCTTGACCGTCGCCTCGCCCCAGTCCTGCCGCGGCCCGACCGCCTGGAAGATCTCCTCGGCCGTAAGCGGGCCCTGGGTCCACAGGGCATCCATGATGTGGCTCTCGGCGCCGGAGATCTTCGACATCTTACATCCGTAGCTTCTAGGCAGATTACGCGCGTACACCAAGCTGTCAAGCGCGTGCGAAAGCGTTAGCAAGCGCGCTCGGGAGGCGGATTGATGGCGCAGGTCCCTCGGTTGCCCAAGCGGACGCAGGAAAGCGTCGCGGCGGTGATCCTCGTGGCGTTTGGCGTGTTATGCTGCCGCGACATCAAACGGAGCCTGCCTATGAAGCTCTCGGACGACGATCGGGACCGCCTGGCGCTGCACACCGCCTTCGCGGTCCACCAGATCTCCCGCTGGATCGCAACCCGCGAAGATGTGCCCAAGGACATCCGCGACCGGTTGAGCGGTCACATCAGCGCCCTGGAAGGGGTGATGGTCGCCACCGGCCATGACTGGATCCGGGACGAGATGGAGGCCACCGAGGCCGCGCTCCACGCCTGAGGCGAACCGTCCTTCGGGTGGGGTTTGCGTTCGACGGTCAGGCGGGCGGCAGCACCCGCGCCCGGACACGGCGCAGACCGCCGAGGATCGACTCGGCGCCGAGCTCGGCGGCCTTGTCGCCGAGGTTCGCCAGCAGGCGGATGCCGTCGACGTGAACCTCGATCGCCGGCCAGTTCGCCGGCTCGCCGCTGCGGAAGTGGTCGGCCAGGTCGCAGAGGCTGAACGCCGCCTCGGCCAGGGCGCTCAGGCCGAATGTCCCGGCGAGGCCATAGGCCGCGTTGCTGATGTCGTAGAGGCCGTCGAGGCTGGACGCCTCGTTCCCCTGGCGGTTCGCGACGAGAACGCCGAGCTGCTCGGCCTTTTCCACCAGGACGGCGATCGATGCGCCGCGCGCAGCCTCGATACGGCCGTCAGCCGCCTTGATGGAGTCCTCGGGGCGGCGGCCGCCGGGTTCGCGAGCTATCTGCCCCAGCTTGTTTTCCACGGCGAAAATTCGGGCGGCGCGGGTCATGACGCAACGGCTTTCGGGTTGAACAGGGCGTCGATCTCGTCCTGATCCAGGTTTGGTGTGGTGGCCATGCCGACGGCGCCCGACAGGTCGTCGTGGCGGCGGCCCTTTACGCCGACGGGCGGGCCCAGGGCTTTGACGCGGCGGTCCGGCCCGCAGTAGCCGGGCGAATTCACGAATTTCCGCTGATCGTTCATCAGCCAGATGATCCGCTGCATCATCACCATCGCCGCCGCCGGCTTGGCGACCACGAAGCTGGCGCCCGCATCGCGACCCCGGAAGATCTGCGAGGGTCGGGTGTGGCCGGTGACCAGGATCACCGGCGCGAAGCTGTTGGGATCGAGTTCCGCCCGCCGCAGCCAGCTGATGAACTCGTAGCCGTCGGTGTCGTTCAGCGCGCTGTCGACCACCATCAGGTTGATGATCCGCTCCTGCGCCACCGCCTTGCACTCCGCCATGGTCTGGCAGCGCCTGGGCGTGTGCACGCCAAAGCCGGCGAACATCTCGCACATGATGTTCAGACCCTGCATGTCCCCGCAGGCCAGCAGCACCTCTGCCGTGGAGAGGTTGACGCGCTCGGTCTTGGTGTAGGGCAGGCTCATGCCTCAGTCCCAGAAGGTCATCGGCTCGCCCATCTCGACCGGCGCTTTCCCGGGGTTCGAAAGGCGGCGGGCCTGTTCGGTGAGCGTGAGCAGGCGCAGCGCGTCGTCGATGTCGGCGGCCACGTCGTCCGGCGCTGCGTCGGCCAAGGCCCGAACGAACGCCGCAAGGCCCGCCAGCCGCTGGCTCAGCAGGTCCGCCGCCTGGGCTTCGATGAGGGCCGCGGTGTCCGATGGGCCGGCGCTCAGCACCAGGCGGGAGATCAGCTCCTGCAGCTGGTCGCCCACGGCGACGAGGTCGGTGACCTCCCGGGCCACCAGGTCCAGGGATTCCGCCAGGGGCCGGATCGCGGCGGGTTCGCTCATCAAAACAGCTCCAGGGCGCCGGAATCCTGTGTCGGCGCGACCGGCGCGCGCCGCTCCGTCACCAGGACCTTGGCCTCTGTCGGAGCCAAGAGGATCTGTCGTGCGCGACCGCTGCCTGGCCAATACTGGATGCGACGCGCGCGATCCCCGCGCAGCGAGCCGCCGACGTGTCGCAGGCCTTCGTCGCGCACGAAGCGCTCGGCGAAGTCCGAGTTCTGGCCGCCCACATTGGAAAGACCGTCGAACAGATGGCCGCCGCCGAACAGCTTCACTTCCAGGCGGTCGCGTCGGCAGCCTTTGCGGAGCAGGGCGTTCAGCAGCAGTTCCATGGACTGGACCCCGTAGCGCAGCCCTTCGTCGCCGGCCTCGCCGGGCAGCAGGAAGTGGTTCATGCCGCCGATCCCGGTGAGCGGGTCGCGAATGCAGGCCGCCACGCACGACCCGAGGATCGTGGTCAGCACCACGTCATCGCCTTCGGCGACGTGGAACTGGCCCTGGATCACGTGGATCTTGCGGGGTTCCGCGTCGTAGCCTTGGCTTTGTCCGGCCAGGCCCAGCGTCACGCGAGGACGCCGAAGATCGCTTCGATCTTTTCCTTCAGGGTGCCGACGGTGAAGGGCTTGACCAGGTAGTTGTTCACGCCGAACTGCACGGCCCGCTGCACCAGCTCCTTGTCGGCGCGGCCGGTGAGCATGATGAAGGCGGTCTTCTGGATCGGGGGATGCGAGCGGATGGCGCGCAGAAGGCCCAGGCCGTCCAGCTTCGGCATGTTGTAGTCGGAGATGACGAGTTGCACGGGGCGCGCGAGCATGTGCCGCAGGCCTTCCTCGCCGTCCGGGGCCTCGTGGATGGTGCGGAAGCCAAGCTGTTGGAGGCCGGTGCGCACCAGCGAGCGCATGGTCTGCTGGTCGTCGACGACGAGACAGGGAATGGAGGATGGCGACGGCATCTCAGCGTTCCGTTTCTTTGTTCGTAAGGTTGCGAATGGCGGGGCCGAGCTTCTCCAGCGGGAGTTGGCGCTCGACCGCGCCCAGTTCAAAGGCTGCGCGGGGCATGCCGTAGACGACGCAGGTCGCCTCGTCCTGGCCTAGCGTCTTGGCTCCCGCCTCGCGCATGGCCAGCAGGCCGCGGGCGCCGTCGCGACCCATGCCGGTCAGGATCACGCCGACGGCGTGCTCCTTGGCGGCCCGAGCCACGGAAGAGAAGAGGACGTCGACCGAGGGGCAGTGGCCGCTCACCGGATCGCCGTGGGCGACGCGGCAACGCAGATGCCGCGTTCCCTCGACCTCGAGGTGGAAGTCGCCGCCGGGGGCCACATAGACCCGGCCAGGCAGCAGGGGGTCACCGTCACGGGCTTCCGATACGGTGGCGGCCGACATGCGGTTCAGGCGTTCGGCGAAGCTCTTGGTGAAGCTGGCCGGCATGTGCTGGGCGATCACCGTCGGGGCGCAGTTGGCGGGCAGCCGTTCGACGATGCTGAGCAGGGCCTCCACCCCACCGGTGGACGAGCCGATGGCGACCACCCTGTCCGAAGGGGTGAACAGGTCGCTCGGCGCCGGCTCGGTGCGGGCGACGCGTGAGCGGACCCGGGCGCGGGCGGCGATCTTTACCTTTTCCGCGAGGCGGCCAAAGCTGAGGGAGTCGGCGCCGCCCGGCTTTTCCACGCAGTCCACGGCCCCTAGCTCGAGCGCGGCCAATGTCGCCTCGGCGCCGCGGCTGGTCAGGGTGGAGACCATCACCACCGGCATCGGCCGAAGGCGCATGATCCGTTCCAGGAAGTCGATGCCGTTCATGTTCGGCATCTCGATGTCCAAGGTGATGACGTCGGGGTTCAAGGCCTTGATCGCCTCGCGGGCCTGCAGCGGATCGCCCGCTTCGCCCACCACTTCCAACTCCGGGTCGGCCGACAGCGCCGCCGAGATCAGCCGGCGCATCGTGCTCGAGTCGTCGACGACGAGGACACGGGTCATCGGGCCGCATCCTCGAGCCGGCGATAGGTCGTGACGCCCTCGGGCTTGTAGGCGCTTACCGCCGGACCCTGGATACGCTCGGAATGGCCGATGTAGAGGAAGCCGCCCGCCTTGTTGGCGGGGGCGAAACGGCTCCACAGGCGGGCCTGGGTGTCGTCTTCGAAGTAGATCGCGACGTTGCGGCAGAAGATGGCGTCGAACTGGCCCTTCATCGGCCAGTCGCCGATCAGGTTCAGTTCGTTGAACGTGATGAGCGCGCGCAGGTCGTCGGACATCTTGACCCGGCCATCGGCGCCGGAGCTGGTCCAGCGTTTGCGGTAGCCGTCCGGAATGCCTTCCAGCAGGTGCGGGGCGTAGGCGCCGCCGCGACCCTCCGCCACCATGTTGGGGTCGATGTCGGTGGCCAGGATCTTCACGTCCTTGTCCGCGGCGTCGGGCATCAGCGCCAGGATGGTCATGGCGATCGAGAACGGCTCCTGGCCGCTGGAGCAGGCGGCCGACCAGATGCGCACCTTGCCGCCGCGACGCACCGCGTCCAGCAGGGGCGGGAGCACCTTGTCCTTCAGATGTTCGAAGTGATGCGGCTCGCGGAAGAAGCGGGTGACGTTGGTGGTCAGCGCCGCCAGCATCTTCTGCCGTTCGTCCAGGCCGTCATTCGCCGAAACCAGCGCGCAGTAGTCCCGGAAACTCGTCAGGCCGAGCGCGCGCAGGCGTTTGGCCAGCCGTGAGTAGACCAGCGTCGCCTTGGCGTCAGGCAGGTGGATGCCGGCGTCGCCGTGCACCATCGCCGAGATCTTGCGGAAGTCGGCTTCGGTGAAGGCGAACTCGCCCTCCACCATATTGGCGCCTGGGCGCTCCGATGTCGGCGCACTCGCACTCATCAGGCGGCTTCCAGCTCCATGTCCGGCAGGACGCGGTCGAGGCCGATCAGGCTGATCATGCGGCCGTCCATGGCGATCAGGCCGCGGATGAACGACTTCGCCGTTTCGGAGGCCACGTCCGGCGTCGGCTGGATCACGTCGTCGGTGACCGTCAGGATGTCGCTCACCGCGTCGACCAGCAGGCCCACGACCTGTTCGCCGATCTGGGCGACGATGATGACGTTGCGGTCGTTCACTTCGGTGCTGTCGAAGCCGAGGCGGGCCGCCAGGTCGACGATCGGCAGCACCGCGCCGCGGAGGTTGATCACCCCCTTCACGAAGGACGGGGACTGGGGCAGGGCCGTGGCGGGGGTCCAGCCGCGGATCTCGCGGATGGCCATGATGTCGACGCAGAATTCCTGCGCGCCGATGCGGAAGGAAATGAGTTCCTTCATGCCGACGGCCTGGTTCTGGCCGGTCTGACTGACGATCTGGTTCATGTTCAGCCTGCTTTGCGCATGTCGCCGCGGGAAACCGTGACGATGGTGTCGATGTCGAGAATGAGAGCCACGCGGCCGTCGCCAAGGATCGTGGCCGCGGCGACGCCGGGCACCTGGCGGTAGTTGGCCTCGAGGGACTTGATGACGACCTGGCGCTGACCCTGGATGGCGTCCACCAGCAAGGCCGCCCGTGAGCCGCCTTCGCCTTCGATCAGCAGGGCCACGCCCTGGGTCGCCAGCAGCGGCTCGCGGCGGTAGCCGAGCGCCATGCCGATGTCGATCAGCGGCACGAAGCCGCCGCGGATCGAGATCACCCGCGCATGGCCGCCCAGGCTGTGAACGTCCTCGGCCTTCGGCTGCAGGGTCTCGACGATCGCGGTGATCGGCGCGACCAGGGTCTGGCCCTGGACCGACACCACCATGCCGTCCAGCACCGCAAGCGTCAGGGGCAGGCTCATGGTGAAGACCGAGCCCTTGCCCGGCTTGGACGAGATGGTGATCCGGCCGCCGAGGGCCTGGATCGAGCGGCGGACCACGTCCATGCCCACGCCACGACCGGAGATGTCGCTGACCTCGGCGGCGGTGGAGAAGCCCGGCATGAAGATCAGGTTGTCGATCTCCTCGTCCGACAGCGTCGCCTCGGCCGAGACCAGGCCCTTCTCGATGGCGATGCCCTTGACGCGCTCACGGTTGATGCCGGCGCCGTCGTCGGAAACCTCGATCACGATGCGGCCCGAACGGTGGGCCGCCGACAGGCGCACCACGCCCTCGGCCGGCTTGCCCGCGGCGGCGCGCTTTTCGGGACTTTCCAGGCCGTGGTCGATTGCGTTGCGGATCATGTGCGTCAGCGGATCGGCCAGGCGCTCGATCACCGTCTTGTCGACTTCGGTGCCCTCGCCTTCGGTCACCAGGCGCACGGGCTTGCCGGTCATGGCGGCGACTTCGCGCACCAGGCGCGGCATCCGCTGGAAGACCGATTTCACCGGCTGGGCCCGGATGGCCATGACGCTGTCCTGGATCTCCCGGGTCAGCTGTTCCAACTCGTCCAGGCCCATGGCCACGGCGGAGGCGCGGGCCAGGCCGGCCTCCATCACCCGCTGGGCCAGCACCGCCTGGTTGATCACCAGCTCGCCGACCAGGTCGATCAGTCGGTCCACGCGGTCCAGGTCGACGCGGATCGTGGCTCCGGCTTCCGCCTTGCGCGCGCCGTTCGCGGACTGACCTTCCGCGACCGGTTCGTTGGCGGCGGTAGGGGGCGCAATCGGCGTCGGCGCCGCAGCGACCGCGGCTATGGGTTCGGGCGTCGCAGGTTCCGGCGCGGCTTCCACGACCGTCTCGCCCTGAACCCGGGCCAGCAGCGCCGACAGGTCGAACGCGGGCTCGCCGCCGGCGCTCTCCGGGGCGGCGCCCAAGGGGGTGACGTCCAGCTCGCAATCGCCATCGACGAATTCGAAGACCTCGCGGATCGAGGCTTCGTCCGCTTCGCCCTGCACCTCGATCGTCCACGACAGGTAGGCCGCCTCGGGATCGAGCTCGTGCAGCGGCGGCACCTCGCTGGCGTCCAGCTCGACGGCTGTCGAACCCAGCCGAGCCAGTTCGCGCAGCAGCAGGGCCGCCTCGTTGGCCTTGGCGTAGAGATCGGCGCGCGGCTTGAATTTCACCAGGTGGCCGGCGGCCGCAGCGGTCGGCTCGGGCGCATCCATCGCCACGGCCATCGGCTGGAATTCGAATTCGCCCCAGTCCTCTTCGGTCTCCTGGTCGACGCCGGCGGCCCCGCTCATGGTCTTGAGCTCATCGGCCAGGGTGGCGGTCAGCGGATGTTCGCTGTCGTCGCCCACGTGCGCCGCGCGCACGAGGTCGGCCAGGACGTCCGCCGCCCGCAGCATGGTCTTCAGGACGTCGCTCGACGGCTGGAGACGGCCCGAGCGCATTTCGTCCAGCGCCGTCTCGAAGACGTGCGCGAAACGGATCAGCGCCTCGAGGCTGAAGGCGCCCGCGCCGCCCTTGATGGAGTGGACAGCCCGGAAGACGGCATTGATGGTCTCCGGGTCCTGGTCTCCGCCTTCCATGGCGAGGAGGCCGGACTCGAGCTCTGCGAGCTGTTCCTCGCACTCCTGGAAGAACGTCTCCCGGATGGCGGCTAGGGGATCCACGGGCGTGGTTTCCTACTCTTGGTTCAGGGGGTCAGGCGGCGACGCGGCGGATCGCGTCCACCAGCTTGACCGGATTGAACGGCTTCACGATCCAGCCTGTGGCGCCGGCCATGCGGGCGCGGTTCTTCTTCTCCGCGTCGCTTTCGGTGGTCAGCACCAGGATCGGGATCGCGCGATAGCGCTGGTCGCTGCGAACTTCCTCGATGAAGCCGAAGCCATCCATGCGCGGCATGTTGATGTCGGTCACGATGACCTGCGGGGTCTCGGCCTGAAGCACCTCCAGGCCGTGGATGCCGTCTTCGGCCTGGACCACGCGGAAGCCGGCGTCCGCCAGGGCGAGGCGCAACATCTCGCGCATCGTCCGGGAGTCGTCGACGGTGAGGACAGTCATGCTCATGGGTTCAATCCTGAACAGTGGAGAGGGCTGGAGCGGCGAGGGCCAGGTGGCCGGCGCCCATCAGGACGACGCCATCGGCAAACTCGGGCGAGGGGTCTTGGATCTGGAATTCGGCGCCGTCGGCGGCCCAGGCGGACTGGGCCGACAGCAGGACCTGCAGGCACTGCCCACCGATCCGGCGAACCTGCGAGGCGTCGAGCACGACGGGTTGTCCGCGCCGTCCCAGCAGCTCCTTGTGGAGCGGGCTGGCGGCGTTCATGTCCAGGCTGTCGCCGAGGATGAGCGGCTGTTCCGTCATGCTCAGAACTCGTCCCAGGCGTCTTCGGTGGGCTGGTAGGCCGGCTTCGCAGCGGCGCCGCCGCGGCCGGTGGTCTTCATGGCGATGGCCGTCGGGGCGTGGCTGGGCGCGCGGTGCTGAACCGGCGCGGTCCGCACCGAGGCGGCCCCCAGGTCGAAGCGGCCGATCAGGCGCGACAGGGCGTCGCTCTCGGCCGACAGGGCGTGGCTGGCCGCGGTGGCCTGCTCGACCATGGCGGCGTTCTGCTGGGTCACCTGGTCCATCTGGTTGATGGCGGTGTTGACCTGTTGCAGCCCGGTGGCCTGTTCCTGGGCGGAGGCGGCGATGTCGGTCACCGCGCCGTTGATCGAAGTGACCTGGGTCAGGATCCGTTCCAGCACCTTGCCGGTCTCGCCGACCAGGCTCACGCCGCGTTCCACCTGCTGCGAGGAGGCCGAGATGAGGGTCTTGATCTCCTTGGCGGCTTCGGCCGAACGCTGGGCCAGGGCCCGGACTTCCGAGGCGACCACCGCAAAGCCTCGGCCTGCGTCGCCGGCGCGAGCCGCTTCGACGCCGGCGTTCAGGGCCAGGAGGTTGGTCTGGAAGGCGATCTCGTCGATCACCCCGATGATCTGGCTGATCTGTTGCGCCGAGCGCTCGATTTCACTCATGGCCGACACGGCGTCGCGGACGACGATGCCCGAGCGTTCCGCGTCGACCTTGGCTGCGCCCACCGATTCCCGGCTCTGGGCGGCGCCCTCGGCGGTCTTGCGCACGGTGGCGGTGATCTGGTCGAGGGCCGCGGCCGTTTCTTCCAGGCTGGCGGCCTGTTGCTCGGTGCGGCGCGACAGGTCGTCCGAGGCGTGGCTGATCTCGCCGGCGCCCGAATGCACCGCCTTCGCGTTGGCGGCGACCTCGCCCATGGTCTCCTGAAGGGTGTCCATGGCGCGGTTGAAGTCGGCGCGCAGCTTTTCGTAGTCCGACGCGAAGGCTTCGTTCAGCCGGAACGTCAGGGCGCCGGCCGCCAGGCGTTCGAGGCCGGTGGCCAGGCCGTCGACCACCTTGGACTGTTCGGCCGCGGTGGCGGCGCGCTCGGCTTCGCTGGCGGCGCGGCTGGCGTCGGCGGTGCGGCGCTGTTCGCCGGCTTCACCCTCGAGCCGATGCTTTTCGATGGCGGCTTCCTTGAAGTGCTGGACCGCCGCGGCCATCAGGCCCAGCTCGTCCTTGCGGCCCTGGGCAGGGACGTCGACGTTGTTGTCGCCGGCGGCCAGCTTGCCCATGGCCGCGGTCATGGCGGCCACCGGCTTGGCGATGGCGGCGGCGAGCAGGCCGCCCATGATCACCGACAGGGCGATGGAAAGCAGGCTGCCGACGCCCAGCAGCGTCATGGCGAACGCCTGGGCCGAGCCCTGAGCGGCGCCGCGCGCCTGCAGCTGCTTGGCCTTGTTGTCGGTCAGGGTCTTCAGCGCCGCGCGGACGCCGTCAAGCCGACCCTGCGTGCCGAGTTGCATCATGGCGGTGGCTTGCTGGGTCGGGTCCTGGCCGGCGGCGATCAGCGGCGCTTCCTCCGCCTCCACCTTGGCGACCGCTTCCTTGATCGTTCCGAGCTGCTGCGCATCCTCCGGCGCGGCCTTTTCCAGGGCCGCGAACGCCGTCTGGTACTGCTTTTCGGCGCCGTTGATCTGCTTGAGGAACTCCGGGTCGCCGCTGGCCACCAGGCCGCGGATGGCGTTCTGGCGCTCGACCCGGGCCGTCAGGACCTGCTCGGCCAGCTTCAGCTGGGCGGCGCTCGAGGCGTTTGCGTCGACGGCGCCCTTGATGCTCATCAGGCTGGCGAACACGGCGGCGCACATGATGGCGACGACCGTCACCACGATCATGAAGCCGACGGTCAGCTTCTTGGAGATGTTCAGGTTGTTCAGGAGGTTCATCAGGATCTCGGCGTCCTAGCGGTGCGGGCGATGGGGAATGGGCGGTGAGGCGTCATGATCTCGGAAAGCCGTCGGGGGCGCGGATGCCATCCGCGCGGCGGCCCAACGGGTGGCGGG
>DASVNS010000198.1:0-3159 GCA_036383735.1 Phenylobacterium sp.
CAACGGACTTGTCAGGCGCGCGCGTAGGCACGGCGTGCGGCTCAGGGGCGCCTTCGGAAGGTCCGCCAAACCCGCCGTCGCCGCGGTAGAATAACGAACCGGTGAGCGTGGCGATCTTTTCGCCCGCCTCGTCGCGCCAGATCACCTCGTTGACCAGGACCGCTCCCTTTTCCTTGCCTTTATCGTAGGCGCCGATGTTGCGGCTTTCCGTGGTGAAGGTCCCTTCAGGCGGGAGCGGGCGGTGCAGCTCCACCTTCTGCTCGCCGTGCACCAGCATCAGGAAGTTGGGCGCGCTGGGGCGGTGGCCCTCCTTGGTGGGCAGGGGTTCGCCGCGACCGTAGGCCAGCACCGTGGCGGCGGTCGGCACGACCTTGAGACCCTTTTCGTAGACGAAGGGCAGCTCGGTCTCGTTCATCGGATCCGCGCCTAAGCCGATCCCCAGGCCGTACAGCATCACGTCCTTGTCGCCGTAGCGGAACGTCCGCGGCTTGGTCCCCTGCTCCAGGATGTCCGGATAGTAGATCGGCATGGCGTCGCCCCGTTGTCGTTATGCGATTTGTTTTGCGGGCGCGATTGAACGGGCTGGACGGGGCGGACGCAAGCGGTCCGCGGCATTTGCCCGGCGAACCCGGATCGGCTAGAGGAGGCGACCTTGCGCGCCCGGGCCGGACGCCGGCGTCGCCTCACGAATTCGAAGGTTTGCTATGACCACCACCACAGAGATGCCGGGCCAGCTCTCGGGCAATGTGCTGTTCTATTCGAAGCCCGAGCCGCTGGCGAAGGAACTGCACGGCAAAATCGGCGTGAAGCGGATGGACGGTCCGTTCAAGTTCGCCAAGGCCGGCCACGCCATTCCGCTGACGGTGGGCGAGTTCCCGCTGGCCGCCGTGACCGGCCCGATTATCTTCGTCGGCGACGAGAAGCTGCCGATCGCGGTGATGGGCCTGAACTCCGGCGAGAACATGTTCGTGCAAGACGACGGCACGTTCGAAAGCGGCATCTACATCCCGGCCTATGTTCGCCGCTATCCGTTCGTCTTCGCCAACGACGACCAGAACAACCAGATGGTCCTGTGCATCGACCGCGGCGCCGAATTCATCGTCGACAAGGGCTATGACATGGCCTTCTTCGACGAGGCCGGCGAGCCGACCGAGTACACGAAGAACTGCATCGAGTTCTGCAACAACTTCGAGGTCGAGCGCCAGCGCACGGTCAGCTTCGTGCAGATCCTCCGGGACCTGGACCTGTTCGAGACCAAGGAAGCGATGTTCACCCCGACCAACCCGGACGGCACGGCCGGCGATCCCCAGAAGATCGCCGAGTATTTCGCCATCTCGGAAGACAAGCTGAACGCCCTGCCGCACGCCAAATTCATCGAACTGCGCGACAATGGCGCCCTGGGCCAGATCTACGCCCACATGCACAGCCTGGTGGGCTGGGACCGCCTCATCGCCCTGGCGCTGACCAAGGCCGGGCAACAGCCGCAAGCGGCCAACGCCTAAGTATTTGGAATTCCTCTCCTTCGGGGGAGGTGGCGCGCAGCGCCGGAGGGGGCTTCCGCTCAAAAGGCGGGGCCCCTTTCCGATTCAGGTCGAACGTTCGGAGTGGAAGCCCCCTTCAGTCCGCTTCGCGGACAGCTCCCCCGAAGGGGAGCCATTTCATCACCGCTGGAACACGCTTCGCGTCAGGCAGCTGAACACCAGGCGGCCGGCCTCGTCCAACAGGTCGTGCTGGGCGATCACGATGCCCTTGTCGTCGCCGACCGGGTCCTTGGCCATGACCGTCATCCGGCCGCGCAGCAGTTCGCCGACCGGTGGGTTGCGCATCCATCGCAACGCATCGACGCCCAGCCGCTTGGTCTGCGGCCACTCGCTGGAGGTCACGGCGTCCAGCTTGGCCCAGATGGCGTAGACCATGGCGTCCGGGGCGCCGCGATCCAGGGCCCAGCCCGGCGTGAAGGCGGCGACGAAGGTCTCCAGCGCCGCCGCGTCGACGCCGCAGGCGCCCAGCGAGGCCACTTGGCCGATCTCGATGTCGTCGAACGAGGCGGGCACGCGGACTCCTTGGCTTAACCAGGCTGATTCCCCCGATCATGGCCTGCGGAGCCCTCAAGTCGAGCCACTTCGTCGAGCCGGCTTTGCGCTTGCGACACAGGCGCGCCATATAGCGCTCGAACGGCGGGCGTAGCTTGAGGCCATGATGCGATTCCTGCTGGGTGCGACCTGCGCGCTGCTCCTTCCTGGCTTGGCGCTCGCCCAGCCGGTGAACACCGGCCACCTGAGCGCGGAGCTGGTGTCGGCGGCCCAGGGCGTTGCGCCCGGCCAGACGATCCACGTCGCCCTGCGCCAGAAGATCCAGCAGGGCTGGCACACCTACTGGCGCAACGCCGGGGACAGTGGCGAGGCCACCAAGCTGACCTGGATGCTGCCGCCTGGCTGGACGGCCTCCGACTTCACCTGGCCGACACCGCACCGCCTGCCCGTCGGCCCGCTGACCAACTACGGCTATGAGGGCGAGGTGCTGCTGCCCGTGGCGCTGACCGCGCCCGCGAGCGCCAAGCCGGGCTCGACGGTGACGTTGCAGGCGGCCGCCGCCTTCCTGGTCTGCGCCGACATCTGCGTGCCGGAGGACGCGGTGTTGACGTTGCAGATGCCGGTCACCGCCGGCCCGGCGCCCGCCGACCCGCTGTGGGGCGTGCGGATCGAGAAGACCCTGGCGGAGGCCCCGAAGCCGGCCGGTCTCACCGCCGCGTTCGAGACGCAGGGGCCGCTGGTGAGGCTGGCCATCACGGGCGCGCCGCTGAAGGGCGTCGATGCGGCCGGCGCCTACTTCTTCCCATTTTCCGGAACGGCGATCGATCATGCCAAGCCGCAGGCGATCGAGCGCGGTCCCGACGGCCTGACGCTGTCGATCACCCCGGGCCACGACCTGCTGTCGCCCACCCCGCCCCGGCAATTGGCCGGAATCCTGGCCGTCGGCGACAAGGCCTATGAGGTCGCCGCCCTCCCCGGCCCGCCGCCGCCCGGCGCTTCCGGCCTCGGCCCGCCGCCGGTGAAGGCCGTCGCGCCGGCCGGAGCCGCGAACCTGGGCCTGGCCTCCGCCGCGGTGTTCGCGCTGTTGGGCGGACTGATCCTCAACCTGATGCCGTGCGTCTTCCCG
>DASVNS010000199.1:0-5785 GCA_036383735.1 Phenylobacterium sp.
AGCGTCTCCGGCAGTGGGTCGGGGTCGGTGCGGGCCTTGCGGACCTTCTGCGAAATGGCGTCGGCGTCGTCGGTCAGGTTGATGCGCGAATTGTCCGAGGGGTCGGACTTGGACATCTTGGCCGTCCCATCGCGCAGGCTCATCACCCGTGCGCCCGGCCCCTGGGTCAGCGGCTCCGGCAGCGGGAAGTATCCCGGCGCCCCGAAGTCGTTGTTGAACTTCTGGGCGATGTCGCGGGTGAGCTCCAGGTGCTGCTTCTGGTCGTCGCCGACCGGCACCTTGGTCGCCTTGTAGGCCAGGATGTCGGCGGCCTGGAGCACGGGGTAGGTATAGAGCCCGACGCTTTCGCGCTCCTTGTGCTTGCCGGCCTTGTCCTTGAACTGGGTCATCCGGTCGAGCCAGCCCAGGCGGGCGACGCAGTTGAACACCCACGCCAGCTCGGCGTGCTCCGGCACCGCGGACTGCGCGAAGATGGTGGCGACCTTGGGGTCGAGGCCGGTAGCCAGGTAGGCCGCAGCGATCTCGCGCACCTGGTTCTTCAGCTTCGACGGCTCCTGCCACGCGGTGATGGCATGCAGGTCGGCCACGAAGATGAAGGTTGGGATCTCGTGCTGGAGGCGCGCGAACTTCACCAGGGCGCCCAGGTAGTTGCCCAGGTGCAGGTCGCCGGTCGGCTGCACGCCGGAGAGCACGCGCTCGGGTCCGGCATAGGAGATTGGACCCGCGTGGGGGGCCGTCGCTTGATCGGTCATGATGGATGAAATCTCTAGGAAACAGGCAGGCGGGCGCAAGCGCGGTTTTCACAGGTGGCGGTCAGCGCCATCGCCAGGTGACAGGTTCGCAAGCCATGGCTCAGCCGATAGCTCCGCCAGGGCCTCAGGGCAAGTCGGCGGACGGCGCGGCCACGTCGCCCTTGCGCCGGCGGAAGGCGGCCCTCGCCTCGGCCGGCGTGACGCCCCCGAACGCGAACAACAGCACCGGATACAGCGCCGCGCCCGCGATACTGACCAGGATCACCGCGATCTCCTTGGTCCCGGCCGGCAGCACGGCCGCCAACGGCGCCTCGATCGCGGCGCGGAAATGCGACGCCAGCGCCACGGCCACGCCCATGCCCAGGCTCGCCGCCGCCACCCGCACGATCTTGCCGATCGCCCGCGCCGAGGGCGTCCAGAGCGACTTGGCCCTGAGGTAGACCGCCATCTGGACGACCGTGATCCACGAGGCCGCGGCCGTGGCGATGGCGATCCCCTGGAAGCCTAGGGTGAAGAACAGCGCCACGCCCAGCGCGATGTTCACGGCCACCGAGACCAGCGAATAGACCATGGGCGTGCGGGTATCGCCGCGGGCGAAAAAGGCGGGCTGCAGGATCTTGATCAACACGAAGGCCGGCACCCCCCAGCCGTAGTGGAAGAGCAGCTTGGCGGAATCCAGCGCGTCGTGGCTGGTGAAGGCGCCGCGGGCGAAGAAACCGTCGGTCAGGTAATAGGGCATGCCCATCAGGGCGGCGGCGGCCGGCAGGCTCAGCGCCAGGCCGAAGACCACCGCCTGGTCCATGGCCGCCTGGGCGTCGCCCTTGTCCTCCACCTGCAGGGCGGTGGAGAGGCGTGGCAGCAGGGCCACGCCGATGGCCACGCCCACCAGGCTGAGCGGCAGCTGGTAGAACCGCTCCGCCACGTTCAGCCACACCCGCATGCCGGCCACCTGGCTGGCCAGCATCGCCGAGATGAACAGGTTGATCTGGGTGGCGCTGGAGGCGATCACGCCCGGGACCATGCGGCGGACCAGCGCCTTCACCTGCGGGGTGAACCGCAGGGCGCGCAGGCGGATCCGGGCGCCCGAGCGGCGCGCGCCCCACCAGCAGAGCGCCGCCTGGCTGACGCCGGCGATCAGCACCCCCCACGAGGCGGCGTAGGCGGCCTGGGTCGGATCGTGCTGCGGCAGCACGACGGCCAGCATCACCACGTTCAGGACGGTGGGATAGAAGCCGTAGATGATGAACCGCCCCCGCGCCTGCAGCGTGCCGGCGAACAGGGCCGCGATCACCATGCAGGGCAGGTAGGGCATGGTGATCTGGGTCAGGATCACCGCCAGCTTGAACTTCGCCGGATCCTCCAGGAAGCCATAGCTGTAGATCGTCATGATCCAGGGCATGGCCAGCTGGCAGACCACGGTGATGGCGATGGTGGCGGCCGCCATGGTGGCCAGGGCGTCGGCGGCGAAGTGGTCGGCCGCCTCCTTGCCCTCGGTCACCAGGCGCTTGGAATAGTCCGGCACGAAGGCCGCGGCGAACGCGCCCTCGGCGAACATCCGCCGGAACAGGTTCGGGAAGGTCAGGGCCGTGTAATAGGCGTCGGCGGCGATGGTCTGGCTGGCGCCCAGGCGCGCGGTGATCACCAGGTCCCGCGCCAGCCCCAGGAACCGGCTGACCAGGGTCAGGCCCGAGAAGATGGCCGAAGACCGGATGAGCCCGCTCTTGCGGGCGGTGGGCTGGGCGTCGGCGGGGGTCTCGGTCACGGAGGCCTAGGTCGGCTGCGTCGGGAAGCGCGTCAACCTAGCGGGTGGAGCGGGCCGCGGCGTGTGGAATCTTGATGCAGCTCAGCCGATCAACCGGCGGATGTCGCGCCACCGATAGGTCACCTCGTGGCGCATCGCCCCGCCGGGGCCGGGCTCGAGCCGCGCCGGCTCGGCCTCGCCCCCGAGGTGCTCGTAGAAACCGCGCGCGGCGACGTTGTCGCGCAGCACCGAGACCATCAGCGACTGCGCGCCATGCGCCGCCAGCGCCCTGGCCATCCCGGTAAACAGGCGCGCGCCCACGCCCCGGCCCTGGGCGGATTTCAGCAGGTACAGCGTGGCGACCTCGGCCTCGTCCGCCACGCCGCGGCGCGAAGGACCACCCTGGGCGTAGCCCACGATGCCCTGCCGATCCGCGGCCGCCAGGGTCACGTCGTCCGGGCCGGGGCGGACCAGGGATCGCGCGAACCGGCGGGCGTGGATCGCCTCGGACATCCGCGCGAGATAGGCGTCCGGCAGCAGGCCCCGGTAGGTCTCGCGCCACGAGGTCACATGGACGCGGGCCAGCGCCTCGGCGTCCGCCGGGCCGGCGGGGAAGAGAACGAACTGCGTATCGACCGTGCCGTGGGCCATCTATCCACAGCTTGGCGTTCGCACGGCGCGGTTCAAGGGGGTGCGGGACTCGAGGGGCGCCGTTAACATCCACCGCTTCATGAACGCCCAGGTCCCCACCGCCACGCCCGATCCTGCCGCCGGCGCCACGCCGGTCATGGCGCAGTATTTCGACGCCAAGGCGCGCCAGCCGGATGCGCTGGTGTTCTTCCGCATGGGCGACTTCTACGAGCTGTTCTTCGAGGACGCCCAGAAGGCCGCCGCCGTCTTAGGGATCACGCTGACGGCCCGCGGCCAGCACGGGGGCAATCCGATCCCGATGGCCGGGGTGCCCGCCCACGCCATGGAAGCCTACCTCGCCAAGCTGGTGCGCGCCGGGTTCAAGGTGGCGCTGTGCGACCAGCTGGAGGACGCCGCCGAGGCCAAGCGCCGGGGCGGCCACAAGGCGGTCGTGCGCCGCGACGTGGTGCGGGTGGTCACGCCCGGCACCCTGACCGAGGACGGCCTGCTGGACGCCCGCGGCGCCAATCGGCTGGCGGCCGTCGCGGTGCGCGCCGGGGCCGCGGCGGTGGCCAGCGTCGAGCTTTCCACCGGCGAGGTGGAGTGCCTGGCGATCACGGTGTCGGGCCTGGCCTCGACCCTGGCTGCGCTGGGGCCTTCCGAGGTGCTGGTCCCCGACCGGCTGTTCGCCGACGAGGCGGTGTCCAGTGCGCTGAAACAGGCCGGCGGCTTCGTCCAGCCCATGCCCAGCGCCCTGGCCGAGCCCGGCGCGTCCGAGACGCGGCTGAAGCGGCTGTATGGTGTCGAGACCCTCGACGGCTTCGGCCAGCTCTCCGGCGCCGAGATCTCGGCCCTGGGCCTGATCGCCGCGCACCTGGAGACCACCCAGGCCGGCCGGATGCCGGCGCTCTCCGCCCCCCGCCGCGCGGGCGAGGCGGACGTCATGGTGATCGACCCGGCCACCCGCGCCAGCCTGGAGATCGAGAAATCGACCTCCGGCGCCCGGGACGGCTCGCTGCTGTCGGCTATCGACCGCACGGTGACGGCGCCTGGCGCGCGGATGCTGGCGTCGCGGCTGGCGCGCCCGCTGCTGGACCCCGCCGCGATCGACGTCCGGCTGGACGCCGTCGCCTGGTTCTGCGCCCACCGCGGCCAGCGCCAGAAGCTGCGGGAGACGCTGAAGGGCCTGCCCGACATGGCCCGGGCGCTCAGCCGCCTGGCCCTGGGGCGTGGCGGGCCGAGGGACCTGGGCGCCCTGCGCGACGGGCTGAACATCGGCGGGGCGGTCTGCCAGCTGTTCACCGAGACCAAGGACCCGCTGCTGACCCTGCCGGCCGAGACGGCACAGGCGCTAGGCGCGCTGCACCTGGCCAATGCGCCGGACCTCGCGGTCTTCCGCGACATGCTGGTCCAGGGCCTGGGCGCGGACCTGCCGGCGCTCACCCGCGACGGCGGCTTCGTGGCCGACGGCGTGCGGCCGGAACTGGACCAGGCGCGGGCGCTGCGCGACGACAGCCGGCGCGTGATCCTGGCGTTGGAGGCCCGGCTGGCGTCCGAAAGCGGGGTCGCGCTGAAGATCCGCCACAACGCCGTGCTGGGCTATTTCGTCGAAACCACCGCCAAGGCCGCCGAGCCATTGATGCAGGCGCCGCTGAACGCCACCTTCATCCACCGCCAGACCCTGGCCAACCAGGTCCGCTTCACCACCGTGGAGCTGGCCGAGCTGGATGCGAAGATCGCCCAGGCCGCCGAGCGGGCGCTGGCCATGGAGCTCGACACCTTCGAAGCCTGGCGCGCCGCCGCAACCGGCGTGGCCGCCGCCATCCAGGCCGCCGCCCAGGCCGCCGCCACGCTGGACGTCGCCTCGGCGCTGGCCGAGTGGGCCGACGACGTGGGCGCGAGCCGCCCCATCGTCGACCGCTCCACCGCCTTCGAAGCCGAAGCCGCCCGCCATCCCGTGGTCGAGACCGCCGTCCGCCGCGCCGGCGACGCCTTCACCCCCAACGACTGCCGCCTGGACGGCTCCGGGGTCGGCGCCGCGCGGCTGTCGCTGGTCACCGGGCCGAACATGGCGGGCAAATCGACCTTCCTGCGCCAGAACGCCCTGCTGGCGGTGCTGGCCCAATCGGGCTGTTTCGTCCCGGCCAAGCGCTTGCGGATCGGCGTCGTGGACCGGCTGTTCAGCCGCGTGGGCGCCGGCGACGACCTGGCCCGCGGCCGCTCGACATTCATGATGGAGATGGTGGAGACCGCCGCCATCCTCAGCCAGGCGACGCCGCGCAGCCTGGTGATCCTCGACGAGATCGGCCGCGGCACCGCCACCTACGACGGCCTGGCCATCGCCTGGGCCTGCGCCGAGGCGCTGCACGAGACCAACCGCTGCCGGGCGCTGTTCGCCACCCACTACCATGAGCTGGCCGTGCTGGAGGGCCGCCTCTCCTACGTCTCCAACCTCAGCCTGCGGGCCAAGGAGTGGAACGGCGACCTGATCTTCCTCCACGAGGCCGCGCCCGGCCCGGCGGACCGCTCCTATGGCGTGCAGGTCGCCAAGCTGGCCGGCGTCCCTGCCCCGGTGGTCAGTCGCGCCCGCCAGGTTCTGGAGCGCCTGGAGCGCGAAGCCGCCGGCCCGGCCAACCTCGACGACCTGCCCCTCTTCGCCGCC
>DASVNS010000200.1:0-7637 GCA_036383735.1 Phenylobacterium sp.
AGCGACTAGTACAGCTTCGCCATCGCGCTGCGGTCGAAGGACGACAGCTCGTGGTGGCGGCCTTCGCGGATCTTCACGACCCACTCCGGATCCTGCAGCAGCGCACGGCCGACGGCGACCATGTCGAAATCGCCGCGGTCGAGCATCCGTTCCAGCCGGTCCAGCGAAGCGGGCTCCGAGGCCTCCCCGCCAAACCCGGCGATGAACTCGCCCGAAAGGCCGACGGAGCCCACGGTGATGGTCGGCACGCCGGTGACCTTCTTGGCCCAGCCTGCGAAGTTGAGGTCGCTGCCGTCGAACTCCGGCTCCCAGAACCGGCGCTGCGAGCAGTGGATGACGTCGGCGCCGGCGTCCACCAAAGGCGCCAGCCAAGCTTCCAGCGCCTTCGGGTCGCTGGCGAGTTTTACATCGTAGTCCTGCTGCTTCCATTGGCTCACGCGGAGGATCACCGGATAGTCCGGGCCGACCGCCTTGCGCACCGCCTGGAGAAGCTCGGCGGCGAAACGGGCGCGGCCAGGCAGATCCTTCGAGCCGTAGGCGTCTTCGCGGACGTTCGTGCCGTCCCAGAAGAACTGGTCGATCAGATAGCCGTGGGCGCCGTGCAACTCGATGGAGTCGAAGCCCAGGCGCTTGGCCTCGGCGGCGGCATCGGCGAAGGCGCGAATGGCGTCGGCGACGTCGGCGTCGGTCATGGGCTCGCCGAGCGGCTTCTCGGGTCGCGCCAGGCCGGACGGGCTGTCGTAGGGGCCGGGCGGCGCCCAGGTCTTGCTGGCGGCGCGCACCGCGCCCACGTGCCAGAGTTGCGGGGCGATCAAGCCGCCGCCCTTGTGAACCTCGTCAGCGACATGGCCCCAGCCGGCCAATGCGCTTTCTCCGTAGAAGCGCGGCGCGTCCGGTCCGTTCAACGACGCAGGGCGATCGACGCCCGTGCCCTCCGTCACGATCAGCCCCACCTGGTTCTCGGCGCGGCGACGGTAGTAGGCGGCCACCTCCTCGGTGACCACACCCCCCGGCGAAAACTCCCGCGTCATCGGCGCCATGACGACGCGGTTGGGAAGCGTGAGCCCCTTGAAGGTGAAGGGTGTGAAAAGGACGTCCGACGCCATGCGATGATCCCCAGGATTGATCAGCCTATGTAGGGGGCGCTCGACCCTTCGCCAGCTAGAAAATCTTATGAAAGCCGTCCGGCCGAGAAAATCTTCGGCCCCGAACCTCTTCTACGTATATGATTTAACACGCTTAAATTCTCTCTCAACGGACCTTCGACCGGGTTCCAAAAAAGTCAGACCGGCCGTGACCGCGGGTGAAGTTGACGCCCGCGTCATGTTTATTGACTCAGCGGATGCGGACGGCCATTGTCGGCTGAGAAGTGCGGGCTGCAGACCCGCCATGAGGAGGTAACCCATGGACGACGCCTCGATCGACGTGAAGCGCGCAGCCCGCGATGCCGCTTACTCGGCGCCCTTGGACCAGATCAATCCGGCCGATCCTGAGCTTTTCCGCACCGATACGATGTGGCCGTACTTCGAGCGGCTCCGCAAGGAGGATCCCGTTCACTGGTCCGTCAGTCCGGAAGAGGACATCGGCGGCTTTTGGTCAGTGACCAAGTACAATGACATCATGGCGGTGGACACCAACCATCAGGTGTTCTCGTCCGAGCCGACCATCGTGCTGCCCGATCCGGCGGAAGACTTCCCCTTGCCGATGTTCATCGCCATGGACCAGCCGAAGCACGACGTGCAGCGCAAGACCGTCAGCCCCGCAGTCTCACCCGCGCACCTGATGCGGCTGGAGCCGATCATCCGTGAGCGGGCGGCCAAGATCCTCGACGACCTGCCGATCGGCGAAGAATTCAACTGGGTGGAAAAAGTTTCCATCGAGCTGACGACCATGACGCTGGCGACCCTGTTCGACTTCCCCTGGGAAGATCGCCGCAAACTGACCCGCTGGTCCGACGTGGCGACCGCGGCGCCGGACTCGGGCCTGTTCAGTTCGACGGACAAGGATATCGCGGAACAGGAGCGCCGCACCGAGCTCTTCGAGTGCGTCGACTACTTCATGCGGCTCTGGAACGAGCGGGTGAACGCCCCGCCGCGGGGCGACCTGATCTCCATGCTCGCCCACGGCGAGTCGACGCGGGACATGGACCGCATGGAGTACCTGGGGAACCTGATCCTGCTGATCGTGGGCGGCAACGACACCACCCGGAATTCGATCACCGGTTCGGTCTACGCCCTGTCGCAGAACCCCGACCAGGAACGCATCCTGCGCGCGGACCACAGCCTGATCCCCGCGATGGTCTCCGAGACCATCCGCTGGCAGACGCCGCTGGCCTATATGCGCCGCGTCGCGCTGCAGGATTTCGAGCTGGGCGGCAAGACCATCAAGAAGGGCGACAAACTCGCCATGTGGTACGTCTCGGGCAACCGCGACGAGGAAGTCATCGAGCGGCCCAACGACTACTGGATCCAACGGCCGCGGGTGCGCCAGCACCTTTCCTTCGGCTTTGGCATCCACCGCTGCGTGGGCAACCGCCTGGGCGAGCTGCAGCTGAAGATCATCTGGGAAGAGATCCTCAAGCGCTTCCCGCGGATCGAGGTGACGGGCCCGCCGCGCCGCGTGCCGTCCTCCTTCGTGAAGGGCTACGAGTACCTGCCGGTGGTGATCCCGACGCGGAACTGATGCGCACGCCGGGCCGAACCGGTGACGGTTCGGCCCGGCGGGGTTACCCTTCACCCCACAGGCCGGGGTGGACGGAGGAAGTCGATGATCAGGGCCTTCAACTATCTCGCGGCTTTTGCGCTTCTGAGCGCGACCGCGCCCAGCGCTGCGCTGGCGGCTGACAGCGGCCGGCCGCTCTCGGCCCACCTGACGGGCGCTGCCGAGAAACCCACGCCCGGTGACACGGACGGAGCGGGCCAGGCGAGTTTCCACGTCAACGTCGGCCAGTCCGAAGTCTGCTACGAGCTGATGGTCGAGAAGATCGCCGCCTCGACGATGGCGCACATCCACAAGGCCGGGCCCGACGCCGCGGGGCCGGTGGCCATCCCACTCACCGCGCCCGATGCGTCCGGCAAGAGCTCGGGTTGTGCAAAGGCCGATGCGACGGTGGTGAAGGATATTCTACAGAACCCGGGCGCCTACTACGTCAACGTCCACAACGCCGAGTTCCCCGCCGGGGCGGTTCGCGGTCAGCTCACCAAGTAGAGCCTGCGGGCCGATCAGATCACGGCTTCGCCGCCGGCTTTGCGGCCGCGATGTTGGGGGCCGGCTTCGCCGCCTTGTCTGGCGCGGCCGGTCCGCGCACGATCGGCGCGAAGGGCTCGGGCGCGGCATCCCACGAGCTCATCAGGTTGATGACCACCTTGGCGATGCTGTCCGCGGCCACGACCGAGCGACCGCTACGCGGCTCGCAGACCAGCCGGTAGGCGGCGTAGGTGTCAGCCGCCTGCCTGGCCGGCGTCCAGTCCGATTGCGAATTCACCCGGCTCACCAGCTGGCCGCCCGCACGCGAGAAGGCCGAAAACTCTCGCCAGCGGGTGCGATAGGTATCGCAATCGTATTCCGCGAGCGTACGGACGTATCCGGGCTGGGGCGGATTTCCACTCAGGATGTTGCGCTGGACGCGCACCGTCCAGGCCTTGCGGATCGGCGACCCGGCGGTGGTCTCGATCCCGCTGGCGTCCATCACTGTCCAGGCGTCATCGCCCGATTGCGCGATGAGGAAGACTTTGGCGTGGGCCGCGCCGGCCGCGAAAGCCGCCATCGCGACCGCGGCGGCGCTTACGATCAAGGGAGGAAGGCGGCGCATGCCTTCAGGATTAACCCGCCGCATCGCCGCGGCCAAGCCCACGCGCCGCACATGCCCGGCCTCGCAAGGGCCTTCACATGCAAAAGGCCGCGGGACGTATCCCGCGGCCTCTGGCCTGGCGACGCCCGGGCGCGTGACCCGGACTGCGTCCGCTACAGTCCCAGCACCATCTTCGCCATGATGTTGTGCTGGATCTCATTCGAGCCGGCGTAGATCGAGACTTTCCGGTAGTTGAAGTACGCCGCCGGAATCGTCGCGGAATAGTCCTGGCCCGCGCGGAAGTAGTTGGCCCCGTCGCCGTTCAGGTGGCTCCAGGTGTCCCTGACGAACGGCTGCGCGTACAGGCCGGCGGCCTCCAGGGCGAGTTCGGTGATCGCCTGCTGCATGATGCTGCCTTCCAGCTTCAGCATGGACGACACGGCGCCCATGGCGTCGCCATTCGCCCGCCCCGCGAAGATCCGCAGCTCCGTGGCGTTGAGCGCCTCGACCTTGATCTCGACCTCGGACAGCTTCCGGCGGAACTCGGGATCGCTCATCATCGAGCCGCCGCCGTCGGCGCGTTCGATACCGGCGATCTTGCGCACCTTCTTGAGCTGGGCCTGGAGGCTGGGCGCGTAGGCGTTGCCGCGTTCGAACTCCAGCAGATACTTGGCGTAGGTCCAGCCCTCGCCTTCCTTGCCGATCCGGTTCGAGACAGGCACGCGCACGTTGTCGAAGAACGTCTCGTTGATCTCCTGCTCACCCTCGGCCGGACCGTCGATCGTCACGATCGGGCGGATGGAGATGCCCGGCGTCTTCATGTCGATCAACAGGAACGAGATGCCGCGCTGGCGGATATCCTCGCTCGACGTCCGCACCAGGCAGAACATCCACTCGGCCCATTGCGCCAGGGTGGTCCACGTCTTCGAACCGTTCAGGACGTAGTAGTCGCCGTCCCGCTCAGCCTTGAGCGCCAGCGAGGCGAGGTCCGAGCCCGAACCTGGCTCGGAATAGCCCTGGCACCACCAGACGTCGGCGGCGAGGATCTTGGGCAGGTGCTGTTTCTTCTGCTCGTCGGTGCCGAAGGCCATCACGACGGGCGCGCACATCCTCAGGCCCATGTTCGAGGTGGACGGCGCGTTGGCCAGCGCCATCTCCATGTCGAAGACGTACTTCTGGCCCAGGCTCCAGCCGGTGCCGCCGTACTCCACCGGCCAGTCCGGCGCGAGCCATCCCTTGTCGCTCAGCCGCTTCTGCCAGCGAACCTGGCTCTCCTTGTCGAGATAACCGTTCTTCGACTGGCTCATGCGCTTGCGCATGTCCTCGTCGTAGTTCTCGGCGATGAAGCCGCGGACTTCGTCACGGAAAGCCAGTTCTTCGGGGGAAAAATCCAGGTCCATGAGCTCAGCCCACTCCGTCCAGATATTCCATTTCGGGGCGGCCCGCGAGGACAGCGCCCAGCGACGGCCCGGCTGCCTTGAAGTGATCCGAGCCGCCGTGGGCGGTCAGGGACTCCTGATCCTTGTAGATCTCCAACGCCTTGTAGACGTTAGGCTCGGTCCGGCTCTTGGTGAGTTGGTAGGCGATGTTGCCAGGCTCGTTGGCCCGCACCTGCTGGGCGAGCGCCGTGAAAGCCGCTTCGAACTCAGCCCCCTTGCCTTCCTGAACAACAATTCTCGCGATCACACCGACGGTCATACGGTTCTCCCAACAAACGTTTGAAGGAACCTAGAGGTGCGGACGTGAGGGGGCAAGCGTCACGTGGGCAGCCACGCCACAAGGCGGCCGGGCGGATGAGGGAGCGGCCTAGCGCCGCTCGTTCCAGCCGTAGGCCACCCAGTGATGGCCGCCCTGGTGGCGGGCCTCGATCACACCGTCGGCGCGGTGACGCGCGCGGACCTTGCGGCGTGCGCGCATCGCCAGGGCGGCGAAACCAAGCAGCGCCGAGGCCATGATGGCGATCACCGCGACGGTCGCCGCCGCGAAGATGGCGAGGACGGCTCCGACGATCACGGCCCCGGTGGTGGCCAGCGCGGCGCCGAGGGCGGCCAAGCTGCGAAGGGCGGAGCCCTCATGCGCGGCAAAGTCCTTGACCATATCAGCTCCTCATCGGGCGGCGTCGGCCGCTCCGTGAAAGATCCATGTCAGCACACTGGTTCCCAAGGTCAACTGCGGATGCGTCGGGAATGTGAGGTTGCTGGTTTATGCCACGCCTGCGAGGGCCAGCGACTTCCGCTCGCGCATGATCTCACCGTACGCGGCGTTGATGCTGGCGGCCTTGGCTTCCGCAACTTCCACGAACTCGGGCGGCAGGCCGCGAGCCCGCGCGCGGTCCGGGTGCGACTGCGACAGCTGCGCGCGCCAGGCGGCCCGCACGACGGCGTCCGGGGCGTCAGCCGCCACGTCCAGGATGACATAGGGATCGTCGTTGGCCGCCCCGAGGTGAGTGGCCTTCAGCCGGCGGAAGGTCAGCGGCGACAGGCCGAACAGTTGGGACACCCGTTCGAGATAGCCGAGCTCGTCGCCGGTCACCACGCCGTCCGAGCCGGCGATGTAGAACAGGCCGTCCAGCACGTCCTCGAGCAGTTGCGGGCAGGCGCCGTAGCGCTTCTTCAGCCGTCGCGCATAGCCTTCGAAGCCGCGCGTGGT
Organism: Phenylobacterium sp.; assembly: GCA_036383735.1. Lineage (GTDB taxonomy): Bacteria > Pseudomonadota > Alphaproteobacteria > Caulobacterales > Caulobacteraceae > Phenylobacterium. The sequence goes on from DASVNS010000200.1 coordinate 6,440, forward strand.
CTGGCGAGCCAGCTGATACAGCCGGCGGATATTGCCCTCGCTGCCGGCGTCGGCCTGGAAGACGCTGTGGAAGGCGTCATACTCCGCCGCGCCAGCCTCGCCGTCCGCCTTGGCCAGCTTTGCGCCCAACGCCGTGACGGCGGTCGAGAATGCGGGATCCTCCCCCGGCAAGCCAGGCGGGCAGACATCGCATTCCGCCTCATCGACCTTGCGCGCGGCCAGGCCGGCAATTTTGCGCCAGAAGCTCATTTCGCTATGGCATGCCTTACGACCGCGGCGAGCGCATGACAATCACGCCCAGAGGTTAAGTTTTGGACAGGCTGTTCTCGTTCTGGATCGATCGCGGGGGCACTTTCACCGACGTGATCGGCCACGCGGACGACGGCCAGGAGATCTCCGCCAAGCTGCTGTCCGTCTCGCCCGCCTATGAGGACGCCGCCGTCGAGGCCATGCGGCGCATCCTGCTCGCCGCGCCGGGCGCGCCCTTCCCATCGACCCGGGTCACGGCGATCAAGATGGGAACGACAGTCGCCACCAACGCCCTCCTGGAGCGGCGGGGCGCCCGAACCCTGTTCGTGACCACGCAAGGATTCGCCGACGCCCTGACCATCGGCGACCAGGCGCGCCCCGACCTCTTCGCGCTCAACATCGACAAGCCGGCTCCGCTCTACGGCGGCGTCGTGGAGGCCGCCGAGCGGCTCGCGGCGGACGGGGCGGTGGTGCTGGCGCTGGACCGGGAAGCCTTGCGCAGCAGGCTCGCAGCTGCGGTGGCGGAGGGCTTTACCTCGGCGGCGATCGCGTTCCTGCACGCCGACCTCAACCCGGCCCACGAGCAGGCGGCCGGCGAGATCGCCCGTGATGCGGGCTTCGCGTTTGTCGCCCTCAGCTCCGAGGTCTCGCCCCTGCCCCGCTTCATCCCGCGGGCCGAGACGACGGTGGCCGACGCCTACCTGACGCCCGTGCTGCAGGCCTACGTCCGGCGGGTCGCGGATGCGGTGGCGGGCGCGCCGCTGTTCTTCATGACCTCCGCCGGCGGGCTCGTGCGGGCCGAAGCGTTCCGGGGCCGTGACGCCGTGGTCTCCGGGCCGGCCGGCGGGGTGGTCGGCGTGGCGCGGACGGCGGCGGCAGTGGGCGCCGAGGCCGTGCTGGGTTTCGACATGGGCGGCACCTCCACCGACGTCTGCCGCTTCGCGGGCCG
>DASVNS010000201.1:0-9189 GCA_036383735.1 Phenylobacterium sp.
AGCGCCATGGGCGGCCGCGGAACCCGGGCCACGTTCGAAGGCAGCCTGGATATCGATCCGGTGGCCCTCTCGCGGCTCCAGCCAGCATGGCGCGGCCCCGTGTCCGCCGCCGTCGAGATCCTCATCGGGACGATCATCCCCAAGAACTTCCGTCGAACGGTGGAGGCGGTGACGGCGTCCCTCGAGACCGCGGTCAGCCCCGCAGGACGCCATGGTGGAAGCCCAGCCGCGGATCGGCGAGCGGCGACAGGCCCGGCACGAACTCCTGAATATCGGGGAGCGGAACCCGAAGGCGGATGGCGTTCGACGGATAGTCGTACACTGTGATGTGGTTGAGGCCGCGGTTGGCGGTGAACAGCAGGCGCTGGTCCGCCGAGAGCTGGCAGGCGTAGACGGAATCCAGCAGCGAAAAGCGGCTGACCCGCAGGGCGCCCAGGATGTGCTGCGAATTGCCGAACACGTTGCCGCGCTGCAGCACGTCGTAGACCTGGGTCGCCATCTCGCGGGGCCGCTGCGCCAGCGCCGCGGCGTCGGGCTTCTCGTCGATCAGCCGGTAGCTGGCGAAACTGGCCAGGTCGAGGAACAGGATCGACTGGCTGCCGCCGTTGCAGAAGATCAACTCGTCGTCGGACATCGCGATGTCCGAGTTGATGTGGGCCGGGGTCTCTCGGCCCGTGGCCCAGTGGCGGCGAACCCGCCCGGCGCGCGGGTCGATCTCGAACACGTACTCCTTCAGGTAGGCCATCCCCCACTCGTGGTAGTCGACCCGGTCCAGCGGGGCGACGCGGAACGACACGGCGTAGAACAGCTCCTCCGAGCGATGCGGCAGCACGTGCCAGCAGGTGGCGGGCAGGCCGATGACTGTCACCTCGCCGGTCTCCATGTCGCGCACGCCCACGTGCTTGGCCTCGCCGCGTCGCCCTCGGCTGGGATCGTCCATGGCGCCGTAGCAGAGGTAGCGGCCGGACGCGGTGAGCTTCATCGCGTGGGGCAGCCGCACGCCATGGGGTTCCAGCGGCTCGGGATTGTCGAGGTCGTCGAGCGAAAAGCGCCAGAAGCGCCGGCCGATCGCCGTGATGAACCGGGTGTCGTCCAGCCACGCCAGGTGGGTGCTTCCCTGTAGCGAGGTGTCGGGGGTCTCGAACGACAGGGTCGAGACCCGCGCCCGTTCCTCCAGCGTCGCCGCGTCGAAGAACAGCAGGTGCTGGCCGGCGTTGCCGAGGAAGCCGACCCGGCCGGAAGGATCGACCGAACAGGCGTGGCCGCCCGCCACGCCGTCGTAATAGACCACCTTCCAGGCGTAGCGCTCGGTCGCGGGGTCGTAGAGGAACAGGCACATGCCGGCCATGCCCTCCAGCCCGTTCAGGCCGTTGCCGTCCAGCGCCACGTAGAACGCGTAGGGATACCCCCGCATAAGCCTCTCCAGCCCCTGCGCCCCCGAAGGCGAAGCTACCTACGATTGCAGGACTTGGCAGCAGGCGATTTCGACCTTCGTGGCCGCAGTCGTCGGTCTGCCGCCGGACCGGGCAGCGGCCGGGGCCGGGATCGCGCCTTCGGCGCCGCGCCGTGCGCGCTTTACGCCGTCGTCGCCAGCCCCTAGGCAGGGGCGCTCAGACCACGGGGGACGTCATCCATGGCTTCGGGCCTAGTCGCGCTGCTCGACGACGTCGCGGCGATCGCCAAGATCGCGGCGACCTCGCTGGACGACGTCGCCGGAGCGGCCAGCAAGGCGGGGACCAAGGCCGCGGGCGTCGTGATCGACGATGCGGCGGTGACGCCCGGCTATGCGGTCGGCTTCACCCCGGACCGCGAACTGCCGATCGTGTTCAAGATCGCGCTCGGCTCGCTGCGCAACAAGTTCGTCTTCCTGCTGCCGGGCGCCTTGCTGCTCAGCGCCTTCGCACCCTGGGCGGTGACCCCGATCCTGATGTTCGGCGCGGCCTTCCTGTGCTTCGAGGCCGCCGAGAAGATCGTCGAGGCCCTGCTCCACGAGGACCATGCCGACGAGATCGACGAACTGGCGCTCAGCTCGGCCGAGCTGGAGAAGGAAAAGGTCGGCGGCGCCATCCGCACCGACATGATCCTTTCGGCCGAGATCATGGCCATCGTGCTGAACGATGTCGCCGGGCGGCCCTTGACGACCCAGGCCGCGGCGCTGGCCATCGTCGGCCTGCTGATCACCGTGGGCGTCTACGGCGTCGTGGCCCTGATCGTGAAGATGGACGACATCGGCCTGCACCTGTCGCAGCGCAAGCTGGCCTCCAGCCGAGCGCTGGGCCGCGGCCTGGTCAAGGCCATGCCGGTCATTCTGGACGTGCTGACCAAGGTGGGCACGGCGGCGATGCTCTGGGTGGGCGGCGGCATCATCCTGCACGGCCTGGAGCACTTCCACCTGCCCCAGGTCCCGAACGTGGCGCACGCGCTGTCGGACTGGGCCGCCCAGGCGCCGGCGCTCGGCCCCGTCACCGGATGGCTGGCCTATGCCATGTCCTCAGCCGTGGTCGGCCTGATCCTGGGCGCCGCGATCGTGGGCGTCATCCACATGATCCCCAAGCGCCAGAAGGCCGGTTAGCCCTTCTCCCGCACGTAACGATACGGCTCGTCCTGGCCGTCGCGGTACTCGCCGCGCAGGTCGACCTTGCCGTCGCCGTCGGTGTCGTAGAAGGAGACGTCCGGTTTCCCGTCGCGATCCGCGTCGTAGATCGCCGCGTCGATCCGCCCATCGCCATCGTCGTCGTAGAGCACGGAGAGCGGCTCGCGCTTGTCGGTGGGCGCCATCACCTCGTAGTCGGACTTGCCGTCGCAGTCCTCATCGACCCGGTAGCGCACGCCCCTGGGCTTGCTCATCGGCCGCTCGTCCAGGGTCTTGGACTCGCAGGCCCGCTCCGGCGCCGTCACCATGGCGGTGATCCGATCACCGGTCCGCGCCAGGAACGCGGTGACGTCCTCGGCCGAGACGGCGAAGTTCATCCCCTCGCCTTCGCCTTTGAAGCTGTTGATGCCGATCACCTGCAGGCCGTCGTCGATCAGCGGGCCGCCCGAATTGCCGGGATTGATGGGCGTCTGGGTCTGGATCACCGTCGCCTTGTGCCGCAGCCGGCTCTCGGTGTCCCATTGGTAGTCGCGGCGGATCTGGCTGACGATGCCACGGGTATAGGTCCAGGACTCGCCCTTCGGATGGCCGATGGCGTGGACGTCCGCCCCCACCTGCACGCTCGCGGTCGGCGCGATGACCAGCGGCTTGGCGTAGGCAGGCGTCTCCGAGACCTGGATCAGCGCCAGGTCGGCCATCTCGTCGCGCCGCAGCACCTTGGCGGTCTTGACGTCGACCTCGCCGATGGCGCCGCCCTCGACCTTGGGTTTGAACACCACGCCCACCTCGGCGTAGTCGCCCACCACGTGGAGATTGGTGACGATCTTCCCGTCTGCGCTCACCAGCACGCCGGAGCCCAGCCCCTGCTTGGTGACGATCAGCACCACCGCGGGTGACGCGAGTTGATAGACCTGGGTCTCCTTGGCGCCGCGGGTGACCGAGCGTCCCTCCGGCGCGAGATCCGACAGCGCCTTGCCGTAGGCGCGCGCCGAAACATCCGCGCCCGTGCGCACGGCGGGCGCACTGCGCCCGGCCAGCTTGCCGCTGGGACTCGCCACAGCTTGACCGAGAACCGGTTCCTGGGGCGCCGCGCTTGCGTATGATGTTGCGGACAGGGCCATGCATGCCGCGCCGACCTGGAGCCACTTCATGGCCGTAATCCCCCGCACTGGTTCACCATGGCGAAGCCTAGCGGCATGGTTGTGTCTCACAAGCGCGATTGTGGCCGGGCCGGCGGTGGCCCAGCCGGAGAGCCGGATTGCGGACGCGCGGCGACTCTATTCCGACGGCCAGGCGGTGAGCGCGCGTCGGGCGCTCGCAGACCTGGCCGACGGCCCGGACGCGCGCGAGCCGGTCGCCCGCCTGCACGCCCTGGGGGCGCTGCTCGACATCTGCATCGCCAGCTACGCGGACGATTGCGTCATGGCCTATGCGGACCGGTACGTGGACGCGGCGAAGCCGCCGCCCGGGGCGGATCCGATGCTCCAGGCGGAACGTGCGCAAAGCGCCAGCTACTACTTCGACGCCAGCCGCCTGGCGCTGGGCCGTCCCGAGGTGACCGCCGCCATCCTCGACTGGGCGCCCTGGCAGACCGAGAACCCGTACGATGTCGAACTCTACCTGCGCCGTCAGATCCTGGGCGCCCGGGTCGCGCTGGCGCAGGGCAAGCCAGCGCTGGCCATCGGCTTCCTCGACACGTCGCTCGCGCTGGTCGGATCGCTCGACACCGTGGGGACGGACCGGCTCGCCGTCGCCCAGCACCTGGCCCAGGCGATCTCCCTGCTCGCGGAACTCGGACAGAGGGAGCGCGCCCACGGCCTGCTGATGGCGACGGGCGGCTTCATCGGCGACACCTTGCCGGCGCGCAGCATCGACAACGCCGTGTTCACCGTCAGCGCCGCCAGCCTGCTGGCGGACGTGGGCGACCTCGAGGGCGCGGCGCGCGTGCTGGCGATCGCGGTAGGGACGCTGGAGGCCATCGAGCTCGACGAACCGACGAGAGACTGGCTGCTGGGGACGGCGCTGCGGCTGCAGGCGGTGATCGCCGCCCCGCGCGGCGGCCTGGCTACTGCGCGCCGCGCGATCGACGCGCACCCGATGGCCCGCCTGTACGCCCGGCCCGGCCGCACGCCCGAGACGCGTGAGGAGGTGGGCTACCTTGCCGCCCGTGCGTTCACGGCGGCGGTCGAACGGACGCCCGATCCGATCGCACTGGCCGCCCTGACGGCGACGCCGGACAGCATGGACGCCGATCCGGCCGCGCGTCGGGAGATCGCCGTGCTCCGGGCGTTCGGTCGTCTCATGCTCATGGCGCCAGGGCCGGAGCGGAACCGCGTCCTCGCCGACTTCGCGCGGCAGACACGCGACGAGGCTGTGGGTTCGACGCCCGCGGCGCCCGGCGGCTGGTATCGGCCGAGCCCGATCGATTCCGCGATCATCGGGCTCGCGCTCAGCGGCGCCGACGCCTCGGGCAAGGACGGCGGGGACACCGCGTTCTCGCTGTTCCAGCTCGGCTCGCGGTCCGGACCATCGTTCGACGCCGACGCCCTGACGGCCCTGAGCCAGGCGAAGACCGCGGCCGATCGGGAGAGCGTCCACCGGGCGTTGCGCCTGCGCGCCCGTCGCGACCGCGTCGAGCGGACCTTGATCCAGGCTGTCGTCCTGCGGTCGGAGGGCCAGGCCGCCCAATCCTCGCACGCCAGCCACGACGCGGCGTCGCGCCAGGCTTTCCTCGACCTCGCCGGCGGCATCGAAGCTGCGGCGCAGGCGGCGACGCGCGGCGGCGTGGCGTTGTCCGGGGCGAACGTCGTCCCGCTGAAACGCTTCCAGTCCGTGCTCGCGCCCGACGAGGCGGCGCTCAGCGTGGCCCTGACGGCCGGTGGCCTGGAGTACATGTGCGTGCGGCGCGACACCGCCGTCCGCTCACGCCGCGCGACAGACCTGAACCGTCTGATCCTGGACGCGCGGCTCCTGCGCGCAGGCCTCACGGCGACACACGCGCCCTCCGAGGACGCCGACACCCAGTTTCCGGCGGCGGCGGCGGTGCGGCTCTACGACGACCTGATCCGCCCCTTCGAAGCGTGCCTGAGGCCGGGCGACCGCATCCTCTGGCTGAGCCCGGTCGCCGACTTCGCCCTGCCGCTGGCCGCCCTCCTGCCCGCCGCCCCGCCGCGCCTGGGCGAGGGCTGGGACCTGGGCCAGGCCGACTGGCTGGTGAAGCGGCACGCCATCAGCTACGCCGGCTCGGCCAGCCTGGTGCTGGCCACACGCACCCACCCTGCGGTCGCCGAGGGGACGCTCGACTTCCTGGGAGTCGGCGATCCGATCCTCACCGGGGCCACCGCCGAGGGCGAGGCCCGCAGCAAGGCGGTGCTGCGCGGCGTGCGCGGCGACCAGATCGCCGAACTGGCGCCCTTGCCGGACACCCGCGACGAACTGGAAATCTCCGCCAGGGGCTTCCGCGCTCCGGTTCTCCTGTTGCAGGCCGACGCGACCGAGCGGCGGGTCCGCGGCGAGCTCGCCAAGGGCTACCGCTACATGTCGTTCGCCACCCACGGCTTGATCCGTAACGACCTGCAGGGCCTGTCGGAGCCGGCGTTGGTGCTGACCCCCATCTCGACGACCGACCCTGCCGACGACGGCCTGCTCACCGCCTCCGAGATCGCCGACTTCTCGCTGAACGCGCGGTTCGTGGCCTTGTCGGCCTGCAATACCGCCAACTTCGACCTGGCGCAGATGTCACGCGAATTGCCCGCCCTGGCCTCGGCCTTCGCGGTGGCCGGCGTGCCCGCGACGCTCGGGACCTTGTGGCCGGTCAACTCGGAGACCGGCAAGGCCATCGTGTCCGACACCTTCACCCGCCTGCAATCGGCCTCGGGGGCCGCGCCCGCCTCGGCCCTGGCGGCGGCCCAGCGCGCGTTCCTGGCGGCTCCGCCCAGCCGCGCCTACCTCCACCCCCGCTTCTGGGCGCCCTTCATCGTACTCGGCGACGGCGCGACCTAGCCCGGCGATATGCCGTTGCTGGCGAAGCCGTGAGCCTGCACCGGAATCGGCTCCCACCGCCCCCGCCTATTGCAAAGCTTCACCCGCCAGCACAGGTTGTCTCTTGGGGGACCTGCTCGGGAGACATGAGTATCGGCGGGTCCACGCTTAGAGTGGGGTGCGTTTCGTGGCCAATCCGTTTCCGTCCGCCGGGCCGTCGCCGCTCACCGGCGACCTGATCATCGACGCCATGACGTCCGGCTTCAGCTGGACCCTGGGTCCCGACAGGACGATCGATTGGTCGATCTCGGGCGGATTCCTCGGCGAGGCATGGTCGTCGATCGACGCGATCGGGACGGGCGTACAGACGGCGCTGAACACCATCTCGGACCTGGTGAACATCCGCTTCAACTTCGTCGGGGTCTTCTCCGATCCGAGCGCGGCGGCGCGGGCCGGCAGCGAGATCAACATCGAGCGCTCGGGCGAAGCGCGCCTGGTGGGAACCGACAACGAGTTCGCGGCCTTCGGATATTTTCCGAGCACCACCTATGACTTCGGGCACTACGTCGGCGCCTATGGCGACGTGGTGCTCAACACCAACAGCAGCGCGGCGGCGCTCACCTCCTTTCAACCGGGCGACGCCGGATACAACCTGATGCTGCACGAGCTGGGCCATGTGCTGGGCCTGAAGCATCCGCATGACGACGGCGGCACGGGCCGCCCGACCTTGAGCGACATCGGGCTGGAGGGCCTCGATTTCGACTGGGCGACGGTCATGGCCTACACGGACGAAAACGACGATCCGCGCTTCTCCCCGGCGACGCCGATGATCCTGGACGCCCTGGCGCTGCGTTATCTCTACGGTCCGAACATGGCGACCAATGCGGGCGACGACGACCACCTGATCCGCGCCACCAGACGCTACAGCACCCTCTGGGACGCCGGCGGACACGACACCATCGACGTCGCGAGCTCGATCCGCAGCTGGTACATCTACCTGCCCGACGATCAGTTTTCCGACCGCGATCCGGTCCGCGTGGGCTATGCCTCGCCCCTCGATGAGCTGGATCTGGACGCTCCCCAGTCGCTCACCTGGCTCATGGGCGACATCGAAGATGTCCGCGGCTCAGCCCAGGCCGACGAGATCTACGGCAACGTGCTGCGCAACGTGCTCGCCGGGAACGGCGGCGACGACTTCCTCGACGGCTGGGACGGCGACGACAGCCTGGACGGCGGCGCGGGTGACGACGGCCTGTTCGGTGGCATCGGCGACGACAGCCTCTCCGACCCCAGCGGCGCGAACTACCTGCGGGGCGATGCAGGCAATGACCGGATCACCGGCGGATCCGGATTCGACGACATCAACGGCAACATGGGCGCCGACACGGCCTCGGGCGGCGCGGGCGAGGACTGGGTGGTCGGCGGCAAGGACAACGACAGCCTGTCGGGCGGCGACGCCTACGACCTGGTCTACGGCAACCTGGGGGCCGACACCTGCGACGGCGGCGACGGCAACGACATCGTGAGGGGCGGTCAGCAGAACGACGTGCTTTCCGGCGGAGCGGGCGACGACTACCTCTCGGGCGACCGTGACAACGATACGATCACCGGCGGCGCCGGCGCCGACACCTTCCACAGTTTCGGCGAGGCCGGGATCGACCGCATCACCGACTTCAACCGCGCCCAGGGCGACCGCGTGCTGCTGGATGCGGGCACGACCTATACGGTGGCCCAGTCCGGCGCGGACACCGTGGTGAGCATGACGGGCGGCGGTCATGTGATCCTGGCGGGCGTGACCCTGTCGTCGCTGAGCGACGGCTGGATCAGCGCCGGCTAAGCCGCCTCGGCCTCGCTGTTGCGGTCGGCGTCGGCGTCTTCGGGCAGGAAGGCCAGCATGGGCTGGGCCCAACGGTCGGCCACTTCGCGGGTCAGCAGGGAGCCTGCGCTCACCGACTTGGTCAGCTGGCGGTAGAACTCGGAAGCGGCCAGGGTCAGGCGGAAGTCGGTGGCCAGCGCCTGCAGCGTGGTCGCCTGGGTCAACATCGCGCGCATGGCCTGGTGCGGGTCGCTGTCGGCGGCCCCGACGGCGGCGCGGATGATCTTCAGCGCCTGGTTGATCTTCTGCTGATACGGCGTCTCGGAGCCGTCGGTCTTGCGCTTGAGCGCGCCGGCATAGTCGCCGGAGTTGAACCGCCGGCGGTCGGGGCCGATGTAGGCCACGCCCTCCACCCAGTCGCGATCGCGCAGGGTCACGGCCTCCAGCCGGCGCAGCAGGTCCTTCATGCTGTAGGGCTTGCGCAGGAACTCGTGCACCCCGGCGTCGCGCGCCGCCAGGATCATCCCGGCGGTGGCGGCGCCGGTGATGGTGATGACCGGCGCCTTGCGGCAGGCCCAGGTCGAGCGACGGATCTTGCGGGTGAAGCCCAGGCCGTCGACCCGTTCGTCGCCCAGATCGACGACGATGATCTGCGGGTCGCAGGTCTCGGCGATCTTCTCCGCCCGCTTGGTGTCGCTGGCGACCCACACCTGGCTTTGAGCGATGTCACGCATCAGCTCGCTGAACATGCGCGCGCTGGCCGGTTGCGGATCCGCGATCAGGATCCGCTTCAGCTTCG
>DASVNS010000202.1:0-5106 GCA_036383735.1 Phenylobacterium sp.
TGAGCGCCACCCAGGCGCCGGAGGCGTCGTAGAAGTCGTCGATCTCGGCGTCGCCGCGAATCTGCCAGTGGCCTGCGGCCACCTTGCTGCAGGTGACCTTCAGCATCTTGCCCTCCTGCGGGTTGAACAGGGGCTTGCCGAAGTTGGCCTGGTTCCAGTGGCTGAGCGGAACGGCGTCTGCGGGTCCGCGCACGGCCCCTTTTGGTCCGGTGATCTGCACGTAGGATCCCATGGCGCGGCCCGAGGCTCTAAAGACCTTGCCGTTGCCGTTGGTGGTCGTCTCGATGCTGGACCACTTGCCGCCAACCCACTTTTCCAGCGCGGTGTGCTTGTATCTGTAGACCGGCACCGGGCCGATCTTGACCACCATGTCCACGTCGGTCGCGACGGTTCGGTCGTCGTCGCCGCCGCCGAATGCTATCCGATGCTCGCCGATCTTGGTCCCGTTCCGGAAGACCTGGAATGCGAGCTTGCCCGGCGCGGCGCGCGCCAGACCGGGCGCCAGCAGCCCCACGCCGCCCAGCAGCAGCTCCCGCCGTCCAACCACAAGGCTCATGTCGCAACTCCTCCAGCGCCCGATGGGCGACACTGGAGGCTATACGAGGCGATCTAATGTCCCGGACGCGGCTGATAGCTGCGGGGCTCGCGGATGGGCAGCGGCTTCTCGGACGCCTTCTGACCGTGCTGCGGCGTCGGCGCCGACGTCATGAACGGATAGCCCAGCCCCTGGCCCTGTTGCGGCAGACCGTGCGTCATCGGCGTCTTCTCCGTCTCCGGAGGATTGATGACTCAGGCGGCGGTCCGAAGCGAATCATCGGGGCGCACATCCACGTGAACCGTCATGCTCATCCCGCAGCAGCAGGCGGCGCCGGGCGAACGAAACGGGCCATTCGTAAGTGTAAAACGTGTCGTGGCGGATGCGCAGGCGAGCGATGCTGCCGGAACCGCTCGAACTGGGTCCGGTTCCGCGCGGTTGCAGCGGACGCCGCAGCCATGCGAGCACAGGCGCATGACGCGGGACGTGATCGTGGTGGGCGGCGGGCACAACGGCCTGACCTGCGCGGCCTACCTGGCCGCGGCCGGGCTGAAGGTGACGGTGCTCGAGCGCCGCGGCGTCGTGGGCGGGGCCGCGGTCACCGAGGAATTCCACCCCGGTTTCCGCAACTCCGTCGCCAGCTACACGGTCTCGCTGCTCAATCCGAAGGTCGTCCGCGACCTGGAGCTCGCCCGCCATGGCCTGCGGGTGGTCGAGCGCAGGATGGCCAACTTCCTGCCCCTGGACGGCGACCACTTCTTCGTGGGGGAGGGGCGCACCCAGGCGGAGACGGCCCGCTTCTCACGCAAGGACGCCGAGCGCCTGCCGGCCTACTGGGCGCGCATGGAGGCTGTCGCCGACGTGCTCCGTGAGCTGGTGATGCAGACCCCGCCGAACCTCGTGGAAGGCGGCCTTCGGGAGGCGATCCCCGAGCTGATCAAGAGCGCCGTGGTCGGCCGCAGGCTTTCGCGCCTGGACCTTACCGCCAAGCGCGACCTGCTGGCGCTGTTCTCGCAGTCCGCAGGCGACTGGCTCGATGGCTGGTTCGAGAGCGACCCGATCAAGGCGGCCTACGGCTTCGACGGCGTGGTCGGCAACTACGCCAGCCCCTACACGCCGGGCTCGGCCTATGTGCTGCTGCACCACGTGTTCGGCGAGGTGAACGGCAAGAAGGGCGCCTGGGGCCACGCGCTTGGCGGCATGGGCGCGATCACCCAGGCGATGGCCGCCTGCTGCTGCGAGCGAGGCGTGGAGATCCGCACGGACACGGCGGTGGCCGAGGTGCTGACCGAAGCGGGGCGGGCGACGGGCGTGGTCACCGCCCAGGGCGCGACGCTGAAGGCGCGGGCGGTGGTCTCCAACCTGCACCCCCAGCTGCTCTTCCAGACGCTGGTCGACCCGGCTGCCCAGCCTTCCGACTTTGTTGAGCGCATCGCCCGCTACCGCTCCGGTTCGGGCACGTTCCGCATGAACCTGGCGCTCTCGGAACTGCCGCGGTTCACCGTCGCGCCCGAGCCTGGCGACCACATGACCGCCGGCATCATCATCGCGCCGAGCCTGGCCTATATGGAGCGCGCCCATGACGATGCCCGCGCCCATGGATGGTCGCGGGAACCCATCGTGGAGATGCTGATCCCGTCCACCCTCGACGACAGCCTTGCGCCGCCAGGCCGGCACGTGGCCAGCCTGTTCTGCCAGCACGTGGCCCCACAGCTGCCGGACGGCCGCTCGTGGGACGACCATCGCGACGAGGTCGCCGACCTGATGATCGCCACGGTCGAGCGGCGCGCGCCGGGCTTCGCGAGGTCGGTCCTCGGGCGCCAGGTGTTCTCGCCCTTGGATCTGGAACGCACCTTCGGCCTCGTGAACGGCGACATCATGCATGGCCGTCTCAGCCTGGATCAGCTGTTCTCGGCTCGGCCGGTGCTGGGCGCCGGCGACTACCGGACCCCGGTGAAGGGGCTCTACCAGTGCGGCGCCGGCACGCATCCCGGCGGCGGCGTCACCGGCGCGCCGGGCCACAACGCCGCCGCCGAGATCCTGCGCGACGTTCGTCGCCGGCGTGTGTGACGTAGCCCGCGGCGAAGGTCTTCGCACAATGCAATTCAGACACGAACCCGCCCTACTGCGGTCAATACGCGGAGCCAGGTTCGCCGGGCTTGAGGGACGCCGGTTCACCTTCCCCCCCGGATCGGTCGCCCCGAAGCGCTCCTGAACGCGGCTCCCCCGTAAAGCGCCCCCACGTTGGGGGAGCCGCAACTCAAGGTGCGACAGGTCCGCTCGGCAAGTCAGCCTGAGATCTGGCCCCTTGAACGGCGTCGCTTGACGGCCAGCTCACAACAAAACGCCCGGCGGTGAGGCCGGGCGTTCTGCAAACTTGAGCCTGGGGCGATCAGGCCGCGGCGGCGGTGGTCTTCACCAGCGACTTGTTCAGCATGGCGATCGCGGCGTCGCGGTCGATGCGCTCGATGGCGGCGACCTCGCGGGCCATGCGGTCCAGGGCGCTCTCGTACAGCTGGCGTTCGGAATAGGACTGTTCAGGCTGATTCTCGGCGCGGTGCAGGTCGCGCACCACTTCGGCGATCGAAATCAGGTCGCCCGAGTTGATCTTGGCTTCGTATTCCTGGGCGCGACGCGACCACATGGTGCGCTTCACGCGGGCGCGGCCCTTCAGGGTGGTCAGCGCTTTCGACACCACGCCGGTCTCGGCCAGCGAGCGGAGGCCCGCGGTCTTGGCTTTGGCCGTCGGAACGCGCAGCGTCATCTTCTCGTGGTCGAACGTGATGACATAGACTTCAAGCTTCAGACCGGCGACTTCCTGGGTTTCGATCCCTTGCACCTGACCCACGCCATGGGCCGGGTAGACGACGTGATCGCCAACCGAGAATTCGTGACCGCTCTTGCTCATCGAGATACCTCTCTCTACGTCCGCGTGGCCGCGGCTCACCGTCGGGGTTCCGAAAACAGCGAATAGCCAACCCTGCCGCGGAAAGGATCGCGGCGGCACATCACTGTGAAATCGGAAGCTGACCTCTTAAGACACCTTTTGCCCGCGCCGACGATGACGCCGGCCGGCTGCTTCACTACAGACCGACGCGGGCATAGCCTTCGCGTCGTGTCGTTGCCGACGTTAACACAAAATCGAGCTGAAAGAAAGGCTTGGGCCGACGGCGCCCCGGCGTGCGCCTAGATGCGGTCAGGAGCCGCGACCGGGCTTCTCGGAGAAGTACTTCTCGAACTTGCCGGTCTCACGCTCGAAAGCTTCCTTGTCGGCCGGCGGCTCGCCCTTGACCGTGATGTTCGGCCAGACCTTGGCGTAATCGGAGTTGATGCGCAGCCACTTGCCGTCGGCATCGTCTTCGGTGTCCGGCTTGATCGCGTCGACCGGGCACTCCGGCTCGCAGACCCCGCAGTCGATGCATTCGTCCGGATTGATCGCCAGGAAGTTCTCGCCTTCGTAGAAGCAATCGACCGGACACACCTCCACGCAGTCCATGAACTTACATTTGATGCAGGGATCCATCACGATGTAGGTCATGGCGGGCGCTTCTAGACTCCGGCGGCGGCCCCGAGTTGGGGGCGCGGGTTTTTCACGGCCGGGCCGCCACTTGTCAATGCAGGCGGCGCACAGGATTTCTGGAAGGCCCGTGAGGGCCTAACTGAAAACCTCGTCCAGGTCGGGGGCGCCTGGCGCGGGGCCGAACCGGTTCTCGTTCGGATCGCCCGGAATGCAGCCCAACCACACCAGCCAGACCAGGGCGATCAAGGCGATGAAGGGCGCCGTGGTCGTCGGCGGCGCGAACGGCGCCAAGGCGAGCATCAGCGCCACGGGTCCCAGGGTCAACGCCAGCGCCCACCAACCGGTACGGTTGAAGTCGTGCAGGCGCCGCACCATCACGAACATCATCGGTCCGGACATCGCATATCCGAGATGTCCGCCCATGAGCCTGATCACGACGCCGGCCAGGCACAGCGCGCCCAACATCGCCCAGTAGTATTTGCGATTGTAGCGCCCATGCAGGGCTGCGGCGAACTTCGCACGCCGCGGGCGTTCCGTTCCGATGATCTGTTCCGTCACGCCAAACTCCCACGCGGCGACCTGGCGTCCAGTAGGGGGACGAGCGCTTAAGATCGGGTGGGCGCATGTGGTAAACACAACTCCCGGATGTGCCTTGTGGCTTAGCCGGCGCCCAGCTTCGAGTAGAGGCTCTGAGCTTCCTCGGCCGGGCCGCGGCGGTCGCCCATGGCCTCAACCGTCACGGCGATCAGCCGGCCGCCCATGGCGAAGACCAGTTGATCGCCCACCTTGATTGGTCGCGCGGGCTTGTCGAGGCGGCTCTCGTGGCCCAGCCGGGTCAGGCGTACGCGGCCTTCGTCCACGAACCTGGCCGCCATGGAGCGGGTCTTGAAGAACCGGGCGCGCCAGAGCCAGACGTCGGCTCGGCAGGCTCCAGCGTCGTTCGGGGGAATCTCGCTCATGCGCCGACCGCCTTTTTCCTCCGGCGACGGCGCGGGCGACGGGCGGGCGGGGGTTGGTCCTTCAGGGCGGCCAGGGCCGCGAACGGCGAGTG
>DASVNS010000203.1:0-1688 GCA_036383735.1 Phenylobacterium sp.
CGCTTGCGGCGGCGGCCGCGGATCAGCCCGAGCGGCGCGTCGGCGGGACCATAGACCTCGACGCCCGGCGTGTTGGGCGCGGCCTGGGCCATGGCCAGGACAAAGGCGTCCAGCTGGGCCATGTCCGGCCCGGACGCGATCACCGCCGCCAGACGGCCGAAGGGCGGCAAGCCGGCCAGTTCCCGCTCGGCCATCTCGGCCGCCACGAAGGCGTCGCGATCCTGGGCCTTGAGCGCCTGCATCACCGCGTGCTCCGGCGCGTAGGTCTGCAACAAAGCCTTGCCCGGCCGATCGCGACGGCCCGCCCGCCCCGTGGCCTGCGCCAGGAGCTGATAGGTGCGCTCGGCCGCCCGCAGGTCGCCGCCGCGCAGCCCCAGGTCGGCATCCACCACGCCGACCAAGGTCAGTTTCGGGAAGTTGTGTCCCTTCGCCGCGGCCTGGGTCGCCACCAGGATGTCGATCTCGCCGGCCGCCATGGTCTCGACCAGCCGCCGCGCCTCGCGCGCATCGAACACCGTGTCGGACGAGAAGACGGCGATCCGCGCCTCCGGGAACAACGCCCGGGCCTCCTCCTCGACCCGCTCCACGCCCGGGCCGATGGAGACCAGGCTGTCCTTCGCGCCGCAATGCGGGCAGGCGGCGGGCTTGGGCATCGAGAAGCCGGTCAGATGGCAGACCAGCCGGCCGGTGTAGCGGTGCTCCACCAGCCAGCTGTCGGTGTCGGGCGCGGTCATCCGCTCGCCACAGGCCTTGCACAGCACCAGGGGCGCATAGCCCCGGCGGTTCAGGAACAGCAGGGTCTGCTCGCCCCGCTCCCAGGTCTCCGCCATGGCCCGCACCAGGGGCGGCGAGAGCCAGCGCCCGGTCTCCGGCGGCGTCTCGCGCAGGTCTACCAGCTCGATGTCGGGTAGCCGCGCCGTTCCATGCCGCGCCGACAGCTTCAGCCAGCGATAGCGGCCCAGCTCGGCGTTGCGCAGGGTCTCCAGCGACGGCGTGGCCGAGGCCAGGATGACGGCGGCGTCCTCGATCCGCCCGCGCACCACGGCCAGGTCGCGCGCCTGATAGATGAAGCCGTCCTCCTGCTTGAAGGAACCGTCGTGTTCTTCATCCACGACCACCAGCTTCAGCTTCCGGAAGGGCAGGAACAGGGCCGAGCGGGCGCCCACCACGATGCGGCAGGTTCCGGCCGCCACCGCTTCCCAGACCCGCCGGCGACCTGGCGGCGCGACGTCCGAGTGCCATTCGCCGGGCTGGGCGGCGAACCGCAGCGCGACCCGGGCGATCACCGCCTGGGTCAGGGCGATCTCCGGCAGCAGGATCAGCACCTGGGCGTCCGCGTCGGCCGCCAGCGCCGCGGCGACGGCTTCCAGATAGACCTCGGTCTTGCCCGACCCGGTGACCCCGTCCAGCAACGCCACGCCGAACCCGCCCACGGCCAGCCCCTTCAGCACCTCGGCCGCCGCGGACTGGCTGGCGCTCAGCGCCGAACCCTGCTGCGAGAGGTCCGGCGGATGGAAACGCGCCTCGGCCGCCACCTCCCGAACGGCGAGCACGCCTTCGTCCACCAGCGCCTTCACCACGCCCGAAGAGACGCCGGCCGCCCGCGCCAGGTCGGTCGCCGGCATGGCGACGCCCGCCGCCTCCAGCACCTTCGTGCGCGCCGCGGTGGGACGGGCGGGCTGCGCGCC
>DASVNS010000204.1:0-1930 GCA_036383735.1 Phenylobacterium sp.
TCGAGCAGCCGGTCTGGCGCGCGTGCAAGCTGCTGGATGACCCGCGCCGCCGCATCAGACGCGACCGGGCTCAGATGCTGATGCAGACGAACAAGGTCCGACGACGCCTTGCCGGTCCACTGGATCTTCATTTGACGGGCGGCGGCGACGGCTTGTCCGTTCCGAGGCTGTCGGCCCACGCCTGGACCGCCTGATGGTCGATCACGCGCCCCGCGTCCACGTCCGCCAGGGCTTCGAGCGTCATCCGATGGCGCTCCTCCTCCTGATCGACCCAGGCGGCGAGCGCCTGTTTCATCACCCAGCCGCGCGAGCGCTCGAGCCGAGCCGCCATGGCTTCAACCTTCTCCGCAAGCCCAAGCGGGACATGCGCGGTCAGCACCTTCGTGTCAGCAGACATGCCATCACCGTTAATCAACGCGATTAAAATCTAATCACGGCCGGCGTGCAGAGCAAGTTCGGAGATTTCAGTGCGCGGGCACGTGAAACGGGGCAGCGAACGCCGCCCTGCGCCTACGCCTCGCCGACGGTCTCGAACATGCAGGCGGCGATGGCTTCCTGCGGGGTCTTGGCGCCGCGGAGCAGGAAGTCGAAGGCCGGGAAGAAGCGGTCGGCCGCTTCCACCGCCACATCGATCATCGCCGCGGCCTGGGCCAGGCTGGGCTGTTCGCCGCCCATCAGCGCCATGCCGTGCCGGAAGATGATCTCGCCCTCGTCCCACAGCTCGAAGTGGCCGAGCCAGACGCGGGGGTTGATGGTGGCGATCAGTTCCTGCGCCGTCTGGCGCTGGGGCTCGGGCACGGCCAGGTCCATGGACAGGCAGAGCTGCAGCGTGTCGCCCTCGGGCCGCCAGGCGAACCACAGCTCGTAGTCCTTCCAGTCGCCCGCGAGGGTGAAGGCAAGGTCGCCGTCCTCGGTGCGGTCGAACGCCAGGTTCTCGGCTGTGAGCACGTGCTCGACGACGTCGAGAGGGTCATTCGTCAGGACGAGGTTCTCGTCCGTCCGGGAGGTGTCCATCACGACCCCTTTCGACTCGGACGGAGAGCGGAAGGCCGCCCTCGAATCGTCCCTATGGATGACCCTAGACCGTTTCCGGCGCCCGGTGTCATCGGGTTCTTGTGACGCGCGAACAGCTTTCGCGTGGCGTGCGTTGTTCTCACGCGGATTTCGAGGATTTGCGAGGCGCCGGCGCGGCCTTCAATGCCTCGATCTCCTGTCGCAACACGGCCACCTCGGCCTTGAGCGCGTCGTAGTCTTCACGGCGCACCAGGTCCATGTCGGCCACCAGGCGATCGGTCTGGCTGCGGAAGGCCGCCTTGGCTTCCTCACCGGCGGCCTGGGCGAGGCCCATGGCGGCGGTGCTGAGCTTGGCGAGTTCGTCGAAAAGGGGGTTCTGAGTCTGCATTCCTGTCTTCTTTGGCCGAAAACCGGCCCATCCGACCTCTCTATATGGTCCTTCAGGGGATGAAAGCGAATGCCTTCTCCTCTAAGCCGCTGTCCTGAACCCAGGAGTCGCCCCAGACGTGCCCTTCCCCAACATCGATCCGATCCTCGTGCACCTGGGGCCGTTCGCCATTCGCTGGTACGCCCTGGCCTATGTCGCGGGCATCCTCCTGGGGTGGCGCTATGCCACGGGCCTGCTGCGCAACACCGCGCTCTGGACGCGTCGCCCGGCGCCGATGAGCGCCGAACAGATGGACGACCTGATCCTGTGGATCGCCATCGGCGTGATCGGCGGCGGCCGGCTGGGCCACGTGCTGTTCTACACCCCTTTCGCCCAGACCCTGGCCGACCCGCTCAGCATCTTCCGGGTGTGGGAGGGCGGGATGAGCTTCCACGGCGGCGTCATCGGCGTCTCCGTCGCGATGATCGGCTTTGCCTGGCGCAACAAGCTGGACCTGCTGCGGATCGCCGACGTGGTGGCGCCCGCCTA
>DASVNS010000205.1:0-2972 GCA_036383735.1 Phenylobacterium sp.
CAGCTGCACGCCCTCGCTGTCGGCGCCATAGCGGGTCAGCAGGTCGATGTTCTCGACGGGCAGGTAGAGCTTGGCCTCGCCGCCGTATTGAAGCTCGAGCGTGTCATGCGGCGCGCCCTGGACGTCCAGCGTCTTCAGCCCTTGATAGCGGGCGATGCCGTGGTCGATGTGCACGACCAGGTCGCCGGGGCTAAGGGCGGAGGCCTCCGCGAGGAAGTTGGCGGCCCGTCGGCGCTTGCGCGGTCGCGCGAGCCGGTCGCCCAGGATGTCGGTCTCCGAGATGACCGCCAGGCTGTCGGTCTCGAACCCCGCGTCCAGCGGCAGCACCACGCGCTGCGGCTTCTTGGGGTCGGCCGCCCTCGCCGCGTCCCAGTAGGGGGCGAGCGGCAGGCTCTTGAGGCCGTGGTCCGCCAGCATGTGCATCAGCCGATCCGACGAGCCGTCCGACCAGGAGGCGAACAGCACCCGCTTGCCGGCCGCCGACAGCTTGTTGGCGTGATCCACCGTGGCTTCGAACAGGTTCACGCTGTCCAGCTTGCGCTCGGCGGAGAAGTTGCGTCCGGCCCGCGCCCCCATGTCGAGGACCGCTTCGCCCTCGGCCTCGTTGAAGGCGGAGAATCGGCGCGTGGCCCGCACCTTCAGCGCCTCGTCCCACTCCGCTTCGTCGAGGTAGAGCCGCGTCGGCTCCAGCGGATGATATTGCGTCTTGCGCTCGGTGTTCGAGCGCGCGTCATAGGCGTCGCGCACCATCGCCAGCCGCTGGTCCCGACTGTCCCTGGCCAGGTGATCCAGGGCGATCGCGGTGTCCGTGGGCAGATAGTCGAACAGCGTCGCCAGGTCGGGATAGAACAGGGCGAGATAGTGCTCCATTCCCGCGCGGCGACCGCCTTCGGAGATCGCGGCGTAGAGCGGATCGTCTCCCGGAGCGCCGAAGGTCTCCAGATAGCCGGTCCGGAAACGGCTGATCGCGTCCTTGTCCAGCAGGGCTTCGCTCACGGGCAGGAGCGAAACCTCCTTCAACTGCTTCGTGGAGCGCTGCGTCTCGGGATCGAAGGCGCGGATGGATTCCAGCGTGTCGCCGAACAGGTCCAGGCGGACCGGCTCGTCGGCGCTGGACGGGAAGACGTCGATCACCCCACCCCGGATGGCGAATTCGCCCTTCTCGGAGACGGTGGAGGCCCGGCTGTAGCCGTTCACCGCGAAATAGGCCTCGAGATCGGCGATCTCGACCACATTGCCGGTCTTGGCCGAGTAGCTGGCCCGTTTCACCGAAGGGATGGGCGGCACGCGCTGCAGCAGGGCCGGCACGGTGGTGACCAGCAGGCGTGGCTTGGCGTCCAGGCCTCCGGCCAGGCGCGAGAGCGTCGCCATGCGCTGGGCCGCGACGCCGGCCGACGGCCCCACCCGATCGTAGGGCAGGCAATCCCAGGCCGGGAAGGTCAGGAGCTCGACGCCTTGGCCGAAGAAGGCGAAGGCGTCGATGAACGCCGACAGCCGCCCGGCGTCGCGCGCGACGAACACGGAGAGGCCCTTCCGCGCCTTGGCCAGGTCCGCCATGACCAGGGCGTCGAAACCCTCCGGGGCGCCGACCAGGTCCAGGCGGCCGGGATCGTCGGCGACGCGGCGCATCTGGGCCGGGCCGACGGGCCGCGCGTCGTCAGCCATCGCCGGGCGCCTCGTTGCCGATCAGCTTGTGAGCCTCGTCCCGGAACGCCTTGAGCTTGTTCATCAATGGACCGTCGAATTGGGCCGGCGTGGCCTCGCGTTCGAGGATCCAGCCGTAGAGATCCTGATCCTCAGCGTCGAGCAGCGCCTCGAACCAATCCAGCTCAGGTCCGGAGAACGTCGCGACATACCGGTCCGCGAACGGCCCCAGGATGAGATCCGCTTCCTTGAAGCCCCGCCGCCAGGCGCGCAGCTTCAGCTTCTTGAGCCGTTGATTGTTCGTATCCATCGAGAGCCGCCGGATATAGAGCGGCGCGGCCCTCCGCGCCAGTCAGGTATGCTCGAAGTATGCGGCCGGAGATTCTATTCCCGCTTTTTGCATCGATCACGTCCCTCAAGGGCGTCGGTCCGCGCGTGGCTCCGCTGCTGGAGCGCGTGACGGGCCCGCTTGTGCGCGATGTGCTGTGGCTGCAACCGCATTCGCTGATCCGCCGCACGCCGGCCAAGGTGGCCGACGCCTTGGACGGCCAGGTGATGACCTTCGACGTGGCGGTCAACGACTACCAGCGGCCCCGGGTGAAGAGCCATCCCTGGCGGATGCGCGTGGCGGACGACACGGGCATGCTGACGCTGGTGTTCTTCGGCCGCTTCGGCGACGACCTGGAAAAGCGCCACCCGGTGGGCGCGCGCCGCATCGTGTCGGGCAAGGTCGAGGAGACCCAGTACGGCCGCCAGATGGTCCATCCGGACTACATGGCCGACCCCGCCAAGCCGCTCGACGTTCCCGAGATCGAGCCGGTCTATCCGGCGACGGAGGGGCTGCCCGCCCGCCGCGTTCGCCAGTTCGTGCTGGAGGCGCTGGACAAGGCGCCCGAGCTGCCGGAGTGGCAGGACCCGGCCTGGCGCGAACGCGAGAAGTGGCCGGCGTGGCGGGAAGCCCTGGCCAGGCTGCATGCGCCGGAGAGCGAGGCCGATCTGTCGCCGCTCAGCCGTCATCGCCGACGGCTCGCCTACGACGAGCTGCTGGCCCATCAGCTCGCCATGGCCCAGCGGAAGGCCGCCCGACGCCGCGAACCCGCCGCCAGGATCCCGGCTGGCGAGACCGCCGCAAAACTCAAAGCCAACCTGCCGTTCGCCTTCACCGGCGCCCAGGAGCGCGCCCTGTCCGACATCCGCGGCGACTTCCAGGCAGGCGAGCGGATGAGCCGTCTCGTGCAGGGCGACGTGGGCTCGGGCAAGACGGTCGTCGCCATGTGCGCGATGGCCGACACGGCTGACGCGGGCGGCCAGTCCGCGCTCATGGCGCC
>DASVNS010000206.1:0-2070 GCA_036383735.1 Phenylobacterium sp.
AGGCCCGCCGCGGCTTCATCCTCGAGCACACCCGGCTGCAGCGACCGCCGCACACGGCCGAGCTCCAGCTCCACCTCGCCGACGAGGTCACGCCGATCTGGCGGCTCACGGAGGAGGCGCTGGCCGAGATCGGCCTGCCGCCGCCGTTCTGGGCCTTCGCCTGGGCCGGCGGGCAGGCGCTCGCCCGTTACCTGCTGGACAATCCGCAGATCGTCGCCGGCCGGCCGGTGGTGGATTTCGCGTCCGGCTCGGGGCTGGTGGCCATTGCCGCCAAGCGGGCCGGCGCCGCTCGCGTGTTGGCCGCCGACATCGATCCCTTCTGCGGCGCGGCCCTGGACCTCAACGCCGAGGCCAACGGCGTGACGGTGGATT
Organism: Phenylobacterium sp.; assembly: GCA_036383735.1. Classification (GTDB taxonomy): domain Bacteria; phylum Pseudomonadota; class Alphaproteobacteria; order Caulobacterales; family Caulobacteraceae; genus Phenylobacterium. Next base: position 373 of record DASVNS010000206.1, read on the forward strand.
TCACCGGCGACGACCTGCTGGATGCCCCGCCGCCCGCCTGGGCGCAGGTCATCCTGGCGGGCGACATCTGCTACGAGAAGCCGCTCGCCGACCGGGTCATGGCCTGGCTCGCCCAGGCGCGGGCGGCCGGCATGACGGTGCTGATCGGGGATCCAGGGCGCAGCTACTTCCCACGATCCGGCTTGACCAAGCTCGCCGAGTACCAGGTGCCGACGACGCGGGAGCTGGAGGACCGTGAGGTGAAGAAGACCTGCGTCTGGACTCTGCCCCCCTGGTGATCCTCTACGCCCAAGACCTGGCGAGGCCCCTTCCTTTCCCGCGCTACGCGGGAGAGGAAGGCCAGCCCGTCAATCACTGTGCAGCCGCTAGAACCGCGTTGCGCCGGGCGCGTCGGCCACGCGGTTGCAGATGCCCGTAAAGGCGCCGAAGGTCGCCGCGCCGGTGCGGCGATCGACGGTCAGCTTGTAGCGGTCGAACCGCGAAAGGCGGGCGTTGCCCCGGATCACGAACTTATCGACCGCCACGTCCGAGAGCGTGTACCAACCGTCGTCGGAGCGCTTGCTGTAGACGGGCAAGGTGAGGGCCGGCGGACGGACCCGCACCTTGCCGCCCTCGACGACGACGACCAGTTGCGCCGACTCCCGAGCCTGGTAGGCCCCCGAGGCATAGCCGTAGCCGGCGTAGGGCACGAGGAAGGTCTCCGAACCCTGACAGAGCAGCGTGAGGTCCTCGCCGGCGGCATCCTGAGCGGAGGCAGCTCCGGCGACGAGCGCCGCCGCCAGTCCAACAACGATCGAAATGCGCATAGCCAGCCCTCCACCCGATTCGCCGATCCTAGAGCGTGACAGCCTGAAGTGGATACCGGTTGGCGCCCGTCACGCTCTAAAGTTTTGATTTGAAGCGCGCCGGACGGCGAGAAGGGCGCTTCGACGGCGCGACGCCCGGTCGCCGCCCCCAACGAGGAATGAGGAGCGATGAGCCAGCCCATCTTCTTCGCCAGCCCCGCCGATTGGCGAGCCTGGCTCGAAGCGCATCACGCCACCGCCGGCGAGATTTCCGTCGGCTTCTGGAAGAAGCACACGGCCAGGCCGTCGATCACCTGGCCGGAGAGCGTCGACGAAGCCCTGTGCTTCGGCTGGATCGACGGCGTTCGCCACCGGATCGACGACGACGCATATCGTATCCGCTTCACCCCGAGGAAGGCCGGCGGGATCTGGAGCCAGGTGAACATCGGGCGCTATGCCGAACTGGCGGAGCAGGGCCGGATCATGCCCGCCGGCCAGGCCGCCCATGACGCCGGCAAGGATCGAACGAAGGTCTATGCCTACGAGCGCGAGGCCGCGGAATTCACGCCCGAGGAGACCAGGCGCTTCAAGGCCAGCCCCGCCGCCTGGACAGCTTTCCAGGCTTTCGCGCCCAGCTATCGCAAGGTCGCCGTCCACCGCGTCACCTCGGCCAAGGGCGAGGCGACGCGCGCCAAACGCCTCGACATCCTGATCGACGCCGCCGCGAAGGGGCTTAAGCTGAAATCTGCGACCCAGGTGGATGACCGATGACCCCCGACGAGATGCGCGCCATCGTCCTGTCCTTCCCGGGCGCCGAGGAAGGCGTCAGCTATGGCCGGCCCGCGTTCAAGCTGAACGGCAAGTTCTTCACCCGCCTGCGCGGCGAGGACGAGAGCCTGGTGCTGATGGACGT
>DASVNS010000207.1:0-2438 GCA_036383735.1 Phenylobacterium sp.
TCACCCTGAACGCCAAGCCCCGCTGGAAGTGGGACTACCTGTTCAACCTCGACGTCCTGGTCCGCTACCACGACTTCAACGACCAGCGGACCGGCGCCAGCCTGGGCCGCGAGTGGGACGCCCAGGTCCAGGCCGCGCTCAACCCCAAGCTCACCGCGGCGATCAAGTACGCCGACTTCGAGCGCAAGACGCGCGTCCCGGCCGGCACGGCCACGCCGCCGCCCTCCCGGACCAAGGTCTGGTTCACCCTCGAATACAAGCTGTGACGGGAACCCCGCCCATGACCACGCTCACCCGCAGAGGCGCGCTCACCGCCGCCGCCGCCACCCTTGCCGCCGCCAGGACCCTGCTCCCGTCCGGCGCATTCACCGCCGGTCCGGGCCCCGAAGTGGCCAAGGCCCGCCTGGGCTTCATCGCCCTGACCGACGCCTCGCCCCTGATCATCGCCAAGGAGCGCGGCCTCTTCGCCAAATATGGCATGCCGGACGTGGAAGTGCTGAAGCAGGCCTCGTGGGCCGGCGTGCGCGACAACCTGGTGCTGGGCTCCGGGGGCGGCGGGATCGACGGCGCCCACATCCTGTCGCCGATGCCCTACCTGCTCACCACCGGTCAGGCGACCGGCGGGCGGCCCGTCCCGATGAACATCCTGGCCCGGCTCAACATCAACGGCCAGGCGATCAGCGTCGGCAACGACCTGAAGGCCGTGAAGGTCGGGCTCAACAGCGCCGGCGCCCGGGCCAAGTTCGCCCAGCTCAAGGCCGCGGGAAACCCGGCCAAGGTGGCCATGACGTTCCGGGGCGGCACCCACGACCTGTGGGTCCGCTACTGGCTAGCCGCCGGCGGCATCAACCCTGAGACGGACGTCTCGACCATCGTGATCCCGCCGCCGCAGATGGTGGCGAACATGAAGGCCGGTACGCAGGACGCCTTCTGCGTCGGCGAACCCTGGAACGGGCAGCTGGTGAACCAGAAGGTCGGCTACACCGCCGCCCTGACCTCCGAGATCTGGATGAACCACCCGGAGAAGTGCCTCGGCGTCCGCGCCGACTGGGTCGCGAAATACCCACGCGCTGCCCAAGCCCTGACCATGGCGGTCATGGAGGCGCAGATGTGGTGCGACAAGATGGCGAACCGCCCGGCCATGTGCTCGGTGGTGTCCGGCCGGCAGTACATCAACGTGCCGATCGGCGACATCCTGCCAAGGCTGCAGGGGACGATCGACTACGGGGATGGCCGCGTTGTGAAAGGCTCGTCGCACGTCATGAAGTTCTGGGCGGACAACGCATCCTTCCCCTTCAAGTCGCACGACCTGTGGTTCCTCACCGAGGACGTCCGCTGGGGTGTGCTGCCGCAGTCCACCAACAAGATGGCGCTGGTCAACAAGGTGAACCGGTCGGACATCTGGCGCGCGTCGGCGAAAGCCCTGGGCGTCCCGGCTCCGGCCTCCGACAGCCGCGGCGTGGAGAAGTTCTTCGACGGCAAGGTGTTCGACCCGTCGAACCCCGCCGCCTACCTCGCCAGTCAACCCATCAAGAAGCTCGTCTAGGAGGCGCCCCGTGAGCCTGCCAGCCTGGTCGGAAGACCCTGTTCAGATGCCCGCCGTTCCAAAGCCGCTGGCGGCCGTCGTGCCTCTGCCGCCGCGCCGCTCCGCCCTGGCGCGTCGGGTGGCGGAGGGCGCCAAGGGCGTGGCTGCGACGGTGCTGCCGCCGCTCGTCACGCTCGGGATCGTGCTCGTGCTCTGGCAAGCGCTGGTGGGCTCCGGCGGCCTGCCGGCGCCGACAACCATCTGGACCGAGTCCCGCGAGTTGATCCTGCACCCGTTCTTCGACCGGGGCGGGGTCGACAAGGGGCTGTTCTGGCACGCCCTCACCAGCCTGAAGCGCGTGGCCGTCGGCTTCAGCTTCGCCGCCGTGGTGGGGGTGGCGCTGGGGGTCCTGGTCGGCTCCAGCAAGCTGGCGCACCGCGGCCTGGATCCGATCTTCCAGGTGCTGCGGACCGTGCCGCCGCTGGCGTGGCTGCCGATCTCGCTGGCCGCGCTGCATGAAGCCCAGCCCTCGGCGCTGTTCGTGATCTTCATCACCGCCGTCTGGCCTATCGTCATCAATACGGCCGTCGGCGTGCGCAACATCCCGCAGGACTACGTCAACGTCGGTCGGGTGCTGCGGCTCTCGCCGCCGGAGTACTTCGTCACCATCCTCCTGCCGGCCGCCACGCCCTACATCTTCACCGGCCTGCGCATCGGGGTCGGCATGAGCTGGCTGGCCATCGTCGCGTCCGAGATGCTGCTGGGCGGCGTGGGCGTCGGCTTCTTCATCTGGGACCAGTACAACGCGTCCCGGATCTCGGACATCGTCGTGGCCCTGGTGTGGGTCGGCCTGGTCGGCTTCGCGCTCGACCGGCTGGTCGCGCTCCTCGGCCGTATCGTCTCCCGCGGCGCG
>DASVNS010000208.1:0-13746 GCA_036383735.1 Phenylobacterium sp.
GGGCGGAACTGCGGAGAAATAGGCTATGGCCGAGGCGGCCGAGACATTTGGCATGAGCAGCGAGCGCCTGGCTCGCATCCGTCCCGCGATGGAGACGCTGATCGGCGATGGCAAGTTCTATGGCGGCGTGATCCTCGTCGCGCGCCACGGGCAGGTCCTGCTGCACGAGGCCGTGGGCTACCGCGACTGGGGGGCGAAGACCCCGATGACCAAGGACGCGGTCTTCAGCATCTTCTCGATGACGAAGTCCCTGACCGGCGTGCTCGCGCTGAACGCCATCGAGAACGGGCGCTTCGCACTGACCACCAAGGTCTGCGAAATCATCCCGGAGTTCAGCGGCGGGGTCAGGGAGGACATCACCTTCTACCACCTGCTGACCCACACCTCGGGCCTGCCCATGACCTTCACCCCGGTCCCGGGGATGTACATCGACCGGCTGGACGAGGTGATCGAGGCCATCTGCAAAAAGGTCCACTCCGAGGCGACGCCCGGCGACCTGGCCAGCTACGCGCCGATGGTCGCGCATGCGCTGATGGGCGAGGCGGTGCGCCGAACCGATCCCCAGGGCCGCTCCTTCCGCCAGATCATGGAGGACGTGGTCCTGAAGCCCCTCGGGATGCCCGACACCTCGGTGGGTCTTCGGCGCGACCTGAAAGCCCGGCACATCAAGCCGGTCTGGCTGTTCGACAAGGGCGCGCTGCAGCATCTGGGGCGCAGCAACCATGGAACCGACGGTGCCTTCGAGGAGGAGGACGCTGAAATGCCCTGGGTCGGCGTGGCCTCCACGGTCTCCGACATCTTCCGCTTCACCGAGATGCTGCGTCGCGGCGGGGAACTGGACGGCGCGCGCATCCTCTCGCCCGTCACCCTGGAGCGGACGCGGATCAACGAGACGGGCGACAAGACCAACCAACTCTACGGCCGCAACGCCATCGCCCGGGGGTGGGAACCCATGCCCGCCTATCTCAGCATCGGCTTCTCGCTGCGCGGCGAGGCCATCTGCCACCACCAGTTCGGCACCCTGACCTCGCCCCAGACGTTCGGCCAGCACGGGCAGGGCAGCATGCTGTACTGGGTGGATCCCAAGCACGACGTCACCTTTGTGTGCCTTTCGCACGGCGTGATGATCGAAGGCGAGAACGTCGAGCGGTTCCAGAAGCTCTCGGATCTCGCCATTACCTCTGTGATCTGACGAGCGGGAGAGCGCGATGAAGACGGCGGAAGAACTGTTCGGCGTTCGCGGGTATGGCGTAATCGTCACCGGCGGCGCCAGCGGCATCGGCCTCGGCTACGCCGAGGCGCTCGCGGCGAACGGGGCCCGCGTGACCCTGTGCGACCTGAACCCGGAGCGGGTCACCAGCGAGGTGGAGCGGCTCACCGGCCTCGGGTTCGAGGTCAGGGGCGCGGTGGTCGACGTCTGCGACCACGCGGCGCTGGACGCGGCCGTCGACGAGGCGGCGCGGGTCTATGGCCGGCTGGACGTGGTGTTCGCCAACGCCGGGATCGATCCAGGTCCCGGCTACCTTGGCGCCTGGGTCGGCGACCAGCGACCTCGGATCGAGGACGGCTCGCTGGAGAACTACGGCGACGCGCGCTGGAACCGGGTCATCGAGGTCAACCTGAACGGCGTGTTCGCCACCCTCCGCGCCGCGGCGCGGCACATGAAGGCGCAGCGCTCCGGGCGGATGATCGTCACCACCTCGGCCGCGGCCGAGCGGTGCGAGCCCGCGATCGGTGTCGCGTATATGGCGGCCAAGGCCGGGGCGGCGCACCTGGTGCGCAACGTGGCGCTCGAGATGGCGGCCTTCGGCGTGACGGTGAACGCCATCGCGCCCGGCATGTTCGTGACCAACATCGGAGGCGGCCACCTGCATGACGCAGGTCTGCAGGCCGAGCTTGGGAAGGCCATTCCCGCCCATCGGGTGGGCTTCCCGTCGGATATGTACGGCCTGGCGCTGTTTCTCGCCTCGCCGGCCTCCGCTTATGTCACCGGCCAGCAGATCTTCGTCGATGGAGGGTTGAGCCTCGGCCAGGCCGACTGAGCGGCGGCGTTCAGCCGGCTCCCAGAAGCTCGTGGACGTAGTGGCTGTCCATGTATTCGCGCAGCGCCGCGACGCGGCCGTCCCGGACCTCCACCACCATGACATAGTTGTTGTCATAGGCGCGGCCGTCCTTCAGCTGGCCGCCGCCGTGGGATTCCATGATGAGTCGCGGGCCGGCTGACGTCACGCTGCGGATCGTGAGCTGCGGCGAGCCGACTTCGAAGAGGGCGCGCACCGGCTTGATGAAGGCGAAGATGGCGTCCGCCCCCTGATGGGTTCCCTCTCCGGGGACGCCGCGCGCCATGACGGTCCATTGCACGTCGTCCGTCATCAACGCTCGCGTCGCCTCCCAATCCTCGGAGCCGAGCGCGGCGAAAAAGGCGAAGACGGTTTCTTCGACGGGTGTGCTGGGGCTGTACATGGTTCCGCTCCCTACGCTTTCAGCACGGCCGCGCCGCGCGGCAGGCGCACGCCGCGGGCGTAGGCGGCCCGGCCGACGAAGAACTCCTCGATCGGCCCGTCGTAGGGCTTTACGCCCGAGGCGGCGAGGGCGGCGCGCAGCGCCTCCATCTCCCAGGCCGACAGGCGGTGGATCGGCTGGCGCAGCATCCCCCCGTTTCCGCCCACCAGCCATTGCTGGAACTTGAAGCTGAGGAACGGATAGAGCCCGGAGCTGGAGACCCGCCCGTGCAGGTTCCAGCTGGCGGCGCGCACCGGTTCGATGGCCCAGTAGATCTCCATGGCCTCGTCCAGCTGGCCGGCCCGGAAGTGGTTGAACATCCGCACGGCCCGCTGATCGTCCTTGGTCTGCCACATGTCGTAGCCCATGGCGCCGGCCCACTGGGCGCCCTTGACGCCCACGATGTAGGCCCAGGCCTGGTCGAGCGGGTCGTTGACCAGCAACTGGTCGCCGACCGTCGCGAAGACATGCGCCGAGTAGTTCACCGGGTTCAGGTTGCCGATCTTCAGGCCCACCACGTTGTCGATCTCGGCCAGCCGGCGGACGATGTCGATGGACAGCGTGCCATGGCCGAAGCGGCCAAGGTCGAAGCGTGCGGCCGGATAGAGGTCGATGCAGATGTCGACCGACTCCGCCACCGCCCTCATGGTTTCATAGACTTCTTCCTCGCTCTCCGGGTAGGTCTGCACCGGAGCGCCCAACAGCACGTGGTGCCCGCCCACGGAGGCGAAGTACTTCAGGAACTCCACGTCGTCGCGGTAGGTGTCGAGGAGGACCGGCGCGGAGACGAGGATGCGTCCGCGAGCCTCATCGCAGGCGATGCGTACGAACTCGCGGCGCTCGGCCATGGTCATCGACGTGGATTCCACGGCGGCGAGCACCGAGAACATCCCCTGCTCGATGTAGTAGTTCACATCGTGCCGGATGCCTTCCTCGTCGAGCTGGGAGAGGTCTGCGGTGAAGGACGGCATCAGCGAGCCCTCGAGCCCGTTGTAATTCTGCTTCGCCCAGGCTTTCGCCTCCGTCCGTGTAAAGTCCATGGGGCTCTCCGAGTATCTGTCGCCGGTGCGATCACCAGCCATGCTGTTCGGCGTAGAGGGCGAAGATCCCGGCAGAACCTATCGTCAAAGATAGGTTTCCCGGGCCGGCCGCGGTCGCAGCGTGCGCCCGACTGGAGGCTGACGATGCCCAACGCCGAACGGGACCTGCGCCGACTTCTGGCGATCACCGAGATCGCCAATCTGCAGGGGCGCTACATGTACTACCTGGAGGCGCACAGGTACGACGATGTCCTTGCCCTCTTCGCGAACGATCCCGAGGTCTCGGTGGAGATCGGGGAGGGTGGAATCTATCGCGGGCGGGCGAAGGTGGAGGCGCTGTTCCTCCACGTGCTCCGGCCGTTTTTCACCCAGCCGGGCATGATGCCGTTGCACATGCTGACCACGCCGGTCATCGAGGTCGACGCTGGCGGGTTGCGAGGCGGGGGCATGTGGCAGACGCTGGGCTGCAACAGCTTCCCGGCGGACGGAGGGCTCAAGGCGGTCTGGCAGCAGGGAACCTACGACAACGCCTATGTGAATGAGGGCGGCGAGTGGAAGATCCACCGGATGCGGTGGCTCGCCAACTTCCGCACGTCGTTCGACAAGGGCTGGGTCGCCGAGCCGCTGTACCACCTGGCCCCGCTGGATTGGGAGCGCTTCCCGCCCGAACACCGGCCCGACGAGCCCGGCAGCAACGCGTTCGAGAGCTACGACCCCGCCGCGGTTCGTCGCCGCGCGCCCAACCCGCCGCCGCCCGCAACGCTCTAAAGCTTTGAGCTGGCCTATCTTCCGAGGTAGGTCCCGGCGCGGCCGGCGATCCGCATGCTGGCGCGATGTCGTCGCCCTCTCGCCCATCCGCTCCCGAAGGCCCGACCGCCGGGACCTATGACTACGTTATCGTGGGTGGGGGTACGGCCGGGTGCGTGCTGGCTGCGCGGCTGAGCGAGAACCCCGCGGTCCGGGTCCTGCTGCTCGAGGCGGGGCCGAGGCCCGACAGCCTGTGGATCCGGATGCCCGCGGGCATGGGCCGGCTCTTCGGCAACCCCCGATACAACTGGTGCTTCGAGACGGAGACCGAGCCGCAACTCGGCCGCCGGCTCTTCTGGCCGCAGGGCAAGACCCTGGGGGGCTCCAGCGCCATCAACGGAATGGCCTTCGTGCGGGGACATCCCGAGGATTATGACGGCTGGCGTGACGCCGGCGCGACCGGCTGGGGTTGGCGCGAGCTTGCGCCGATCTTCCAGCGCATCGAGCGGAGAGGCGACGGACCGGGGCGCGGGGGCGCCGGGCCGGTGCCGGTCCGCGACCCGGCCTATGTGCATGCGACCTCGCGCGCCTTCTGTGAGGCCGCGCGGTCGGCGGGCCTGCCGGGGAACGCCGACTACAACGGGGCCGCCCAGGAAGGCGCGAACCTCCTGCAGTTCACGATCGACGGCGGGCTGCGGCGCAGCGCGGCCGACGTCTACCTGAAGCCGGCGCTTCGGCGACGGAACCTGCACGTCGTGACCGAAGCCCATGCCCGCCGCCTGCTGTTCGCCGGCGCGCGCGCGACCGGCGTGGAATTCCGTGTCGGCGACACCGTCCAGACCGCCGCCGCCAGCTGCGAGGTCATCGTCGCCGCCGGTGCGATCGGCTCGCCGCGCCTGCTGCTCAATTCGGGGATCGGTCCCGCGGTTTCGCTTCGGTCGCTCGGGATCGAGGTCCGCGCCAATGTGCCCGGCGTCGGCGAGAACCTGGTCGACCATCCCTATGTGCACATGACCTTCGGCGTGCGGCCCGGGGCCTCGTTGAACCATCTGCTGCGCGGCTGGAAGGTCTATGGCCAGGGTGCGTTGTGGGCGCTCAGCCGTCGCGGCCCGCTGACCATCGGCGCGTCGCAGGCCGTCGCGTTCGTGCGGAGTCGGTCCGACGTGCCGCGCCCCGACCTGCAGATCAACTTCCGCCCGATCAGCCACAGCTTCGACGCCGCCGGGCGCCTCGCACCCGATCCGTCGCCGCGGGTCACCGCCGCCATCTGTGCGCTCCGCCCGAATTCGCGCGGCCGGGTCTGGCTGACCTCGCCCGATCCCGAGGCGCCGCCCGCCATGATCGGCAACTATCTGGCGGACAGCGCGGACACCGACGCCCTGGTGGCCGGCGTCGATTGGGCGCGCCGGATCTTCGCCGCCCCGCCGCTCGGCCAGCTGGTCCTGTCCGAGGACAAGCCGGGGGCGGGCGTCAGCGCTGCCGAGGCCGTGGCCGGGTTCGTCCGCGAGACGGTGCAGACCATGTGCCATCCCGTGGGCGCCTGCCGGATGGGAACCGGCTTCGACGCGGTCGTCGATCCGGAGTTGCGGGTCCGAGGCGTCGAGGGCCTGCGCGTGGTCGATTCGTCCGTCATGCCGACCATCGTGTCCGGCAACACCATGGCGGCGACCTATGTCATCGCGGAGAAGGGCGCGGACATGATCCGCGACGCCGGCCGCGCCTGAAGGGAGGAGGGCCCATGGCCGAACAAAACACAAGGCGCTGGAAGATCGGGGACGTGGAGGTCGTGCGCATCGTCGAACTCGCGCACGAACAGATCGACGCCAACTTCATGTTCCCGGACTGCACGCCGCAGGACGTTCAGCGGCACGGCTGGCTCTGCCCGACGCACGCGACGCCCGAAGGGCAGATCATCATCGCGTTTCAGGCGTTTGCGGTCAGGATCGGCGACCGGCGGATCATGGTCGACACCTGCATCGGCAACGACAAGTACCGTGTCGCCCCGATCTTCCACCAGCGGCAAGGTGAGTTCCTCGAGGATCTCGCCGCGGCGGGATTCGCTGCGGAGGACATCGATACGGTCCTTTGCACGCACCTGCATCTCGACCACGTGGGCTGGAATACACGCCTGGTCGAGGGGCGCTGGGTCCCCACCTTCCCGAACGCCAGATATCTGATGAGCCAGGTGGAGCTCGACTTCATCCGCAGCTTGGTGGGCGTGCCCCACGCCGAGGTCGACCATATCTCCGACTCGCTGCAGCCGGTGTTCGATGCGGGAATGGTGGACTTCGTCGAGAGCGACCACCGCGTCTGCGACGAGCTGTGGCTGGAGCCGACGCCCGGCCATACGCCGGGACACGTCTCGATCCGGATCTCCTCGCGCGGCGAGGAGGCCGTGATCACCGGCGATGTGATGCACCATCCGCTGCAGTGCGCCGAGCCGCTGCTGCGCAACCGGTTCTGCAACGACCATGACCACAGCCGCGAGACGCGCCTGGCGTTCCTGAACCGCTATGCGGGGCGCGACACCCTGGTGATCGGCACCCATTTCGTCGAGCCCACCGCCGGCTGGATCGTCCCGGACGGCGACGCCTGGCGCTTCACCCACGAGTGAAGCGCGCGGGACGCAGCCGAACGGCTGCGTCCCGGACCGCCTTCAGAGCGCAGCCGAGACGACGATGTCGGACAGCCGCTGGAAGCGCTCGATGTTGTCGCCCTCGTTCATGAGTTGCGTGGTCAGGCAGACGAAGGTCAGGTCCAGCTCCGGATCGACCCAGAACAGCGTGCTTCCGGCCCCGTGATTGCCGAACGTCTGCGGCGTGCTGAGCGTGCCGAACTGATGATGGCAAATGGCGTCGCCGCGCAGCAGGAACCCGAGACCGATGTAGGCGGGATAGGGGATCCAGCCTCGGGATAGGGCCAGGCTCTTGTAGATCTCGTTGGCGGCTTTGCCGGTGTAGTTCCGCGTCGCCTGCTGGAGGGTCCTTGCGGAGAGAATCCGCGCTCCGTCCAACTGCCCGCCGCCCCGGAGCATCTCCGCAAACCGCAAGATGTCCCCGGCGCTGGAAACCCCGCCCACCCACGGCATCTCGGCATCGGGGTCGACGAACGCGCCGTGCCGCTCGTCGGAGTTGTGGCTTGGATGGCTCGCCGGAAAGCCCTGCGGCAGTTCCGGCGGAATGTGGCGCGCCTTCAGGTGCGGCCGCGCGCCGATCCCGGTGCTGGTCATGCCGAGCGGCTCGAAGAGGTCCTGATGGACGATGTCGCGATAGCTGCGCCCGAGCGGGTCGGTGCGCCGCAGCATCTCGCCCATCAGCGCGTGCGCCGCCATCGGCGAATACGCGACGCGTCCGCCCGGCTCTTCCACGCCGTGGAGCTTCTCGCAGATTGCCTTGATGACGACGTCAAGCCGGTCGATCGGCATGCCGGGCTCCACCGTGAACACCGGCGGCAGGCCCGTGCGGTGCGTCAGCAGGTGATCGACGCGGATGTTTTCCCGCGGCTTGCCGCTGAACTCCGGAATGATCTCGGAGACCCGGGTCGTGAGGGCGAAGTAGCCCATCTCCACCGCCCGCAGCACGAGGACGTTGGTGAAAGCCTTGGTGAGCGAGAACAGGCTGAAGACGGAATCGGTGGAAACCGAGCTCGGGTCATCGCTGCGCTTGGTTCCGACAGCCTCCAGCATCCCAAGCCGTCCATGCCGCGCGACCGCGAAGGCGGCGCCGAGGTAGCGCCCGGCCGCAATGTCGTCCTCGATCACCCGCTTGAGGCGCTGCAGGCGGTCGGCGTCGAGGCCGGTGTCGGTGGTCATCAACTTCATTCTCTCGCCCCTCGCGTCGCTTGCGCCGGCTTCCAACGCTCTGACGCTGCCTTGGAAGCCACCTTAGGAGCGGCGCGCCGAGGCGAGACCTATCGGCGAGATAGGACAGGTCAGGGCCGATCCGTCCTAAAGACCAGGCCTGGACGGAGCAGTAGAGGCCAAGCCATGCCCACCCCTGCAGACCTTCTCCGCGCAGCGGCCCTCAGGAAGGAAGCGGAGCGTCAGCGCGACGAGGCGGCGCTCGCGGAAACGGTGGCGCTTCAGCTCAGTCTCGAAACCGACCGAGAGGCATGTCTCACACAAGTACAGATGCTTCGGACCAGCGCCGAGCAGCTCGAGGCCGCGGCGGACCTCACGGAGCAACCGGCGGCACTGCGTCGCGCTTGACCCCAGGGGGCCGAAGCGTGTTCATCCGTGAATTCTGGACCGCCGCATGCCGGAGTTCGATTGAAATCGCCCGTTCATTTGACGTTTGATTCAGCAAAGGGCGGGGGTTCATCCACCACCCGCGGGCGGCCTCCGCCCCAGGGCGAGCGCCTGCTCGAGCGGCCCCGGCTCATCTCGCTGATCTCGCGGGCGGCGGGCGTTCGCCTCGTCCAGATCCAGGCGCCTGCGGGCTACGGCAAGACGAGTCTGCTGCAACAATGGGCGGCGCAGGCGCATGCGGACGGCGCGCTGGTGGCCTGGCTCTCCGTGGACGAACGCGACGGCGAGCCCATGACCTTTGTCCGCCGGGTGTTGCAGAGCCTCGAGGAAAGCGGACAGGCCAAGCCTCAGGAGGCTGCCGCCTATCAGGTCATGCAAGGCTACTTGGGCTGGCGCGCCATCGTGCAAGAGCTGTGCGACAGTTTCGTGGACGCACAGCGTCCCTGCTACCTGCTGATAGACGATGCGCAATGCCTGAAGAACACCGATGCGCTCGCATGCCTGCGCATGCTCCTTGTGGAAGCGCCGCCGGATCTCAGGATGATTGTCTCCTCGCGCGAGGACGTGGGCGTGCCGCTGGCGCGGATGCGAGCGCTGGGCGAACTTCTGGAGATCAGCGCCGAGGATCTCCGGTTTTTGGACGGCGAGACCCAGGCCTTCCTGGAACACCGTGGCTCGGCTCGGCTCAGCTCGGAACAAGTCCACCTGCTGCAGGAACGGGCGGAGGGCTGGATCGCGGGGATCAAGCTCTTCAGCATGGCGCTGAACCTGCAGCCCGAAAACAGCCAGCTTCTGCAGGCGCTGACCGGCGAACGGCGGCAGGTCGCCGACTTTTTCCTCGAGGACGTGTTCTCGCGCCAGCCGAGGGCGGTCCAGGACTTCCTGCTGCGCACGTCCGTGTTCGACCGCTTCTGCCCCGTCATGTGCAACGTGGCGCTTGGCATCGAGGCCAGCCAGCGCCTGATCGACGAGGTGGAGGACGCCGGCCTTTTCCTGGTGCCGCTCGACCAGACGCGGACCTGGTACAGGTATCACCACCTTTTCGCCGAGTTCCTGCGCAGGCAGCTGCGGGATCAGTCGCCGGGCGAACCGGCCGCGCTCTGCCGACGCGCCGCCGCGTGGTTGACGTCCGCCGACATGCACGTGGAGGCGTTCGACTGCGCGTTGAAGGCCCAGGACCCGGTCTACGCCGCCGAAATCCTCGATGCGCACTGCGAGTCGATATTTGCCGCGGGCATGCAGGTCGAAGTGCAGGCCATGGCCGCCCGCATACCTTCGCATATCCTTGCCCTCTACCCCCGCCTTCTGCTGATCATCAGCTGGCGGTTGATCGCCCAATGGCGCCTGCCCGAGGCCAGGAGTCTTGTCGGCGTGGCCGGTTCGCGGCTGCGCGAGATGGAGAGCGTGGGCGCGGGCGCGGGCGAGCTGGAACGTCTGCGGTTCCTCGCCGCCCACCGCGAGTCCCAGATCGCCCACGCCGTCTACGATCTTCCGCGCCTGGAGGAGACCTGCGCCAAAGCCATCCAGACCAGCGCGGAGTTGAGCGCCGACCCCTACCTGCTCGGCAGCTTCTGCAACTCCCTCCAGTTTGCGCAGCGTGAACAGTACAAGCTGGCGAAGGTCGACCGCCTTGACGCGATGGCGCGGGAGCAGGTCGAGCGCACCGGCGCGAAACACGGTGAGATCTTCATCGCCGCCATCTCCGGCCCTTCCTACATGCTGATGGGCAAGACCGAGCGGGCCGAGACGGTCATGCGGGCCGGCTTGCGGATCGCCGACCAGTGCGCAGGTCGCGACGACCCGCTGGGTTCCGTCGTGGCGCTCTCGTTGGCCGAGCTGCACTACGAGCGGAACGAGATTGCGGAAGCCGAGGCGCTTGTCCGGCACTACATGCCCCTGGCGACGTCGGCGGGGTTCGTGGACCAGCTGTTGGCGGGGTGGACGACGCAGGCCCGCCTGCAGGTGTTGCGCGGGGACGTGGACGCGGCCTTCCAGACCCTGGAGGCGGCGGCGGAGTTCGGCGCACGTCACGATCTGGAACGCCTGCACATCGCCGCCAACGCCCAGCAGATCCGGCTGTTGCTGCAACTCGGCCGGGCGAAGGAGGCGGCCGGGCTGGCCAACCGCGAAGGCCTGCTCTCGCACCGGGCGGCGAGCGTCGAGCGTGGGCAGCACCGCTTCACGACCCTGGACAGCGCCGTCGCCCTGGCCGCCTGCCGGCTGATGGCGGCGGAGGACCGCGTGTCGGACGCCCTCAGCATCGCGCGATCCTGGCGCTCGTTCGTCACCGCCGCCCAGGCGGTGCGCGCCGCCGTGGATTGGGACGTGTTGCTGGCGGAGTTGCTGCTGGTCACGGGCGAGCGCCTGGCGGCGCAACGCGCGCTCTCTCAGGCGCTGCCCAAGGCCGCCACGGCCCGGCTGATCCGCCCCATCCTGGACGAGGGCGAGCCAATTGCGGGGCTCATCCGGCAGATGGGCCGCACCGAGCGCCCCCCCGAAGCGCAGGCGGAACGTTTCCTGGCCGAGCTTGCCGCCTGCCTCGAGCCGGGCGGAGCGATGGCGGACCCGTGCGAGGAACGGGAGGATATCGCCGTGCTGGGCAAGATGAGCGAGCGCGAGACAAAGATCCTCGCCCTGGCGGGCGCGGGCGCCGGCAACCGCCAGATCGGCGAGCAGCTCGGCCTCACCGAAGGAACCGTCAAATGGTACCTTCAGCAGATCTTCGACAAGGTTGGCGTGCGCGATCGCAAGCAGGCGGTGGCCCGGGCGCGGCGCCTGGGCCTGATCGCCTGAGGGGAGCCTACCAGGGCTTCATTTCGGCCTTCAGTTCGGCGATGTGCTGGCGTCGCCCGGCCTCCATCTCCAGCCGTCCGGGATGCGCCGGCAGATCGTCACGGATGGCCGCCATCAACTCCCGATGCTGGTCCTCGATCTCGTCGCGGAATTCCGGGTGGGCCAGGATGTAGGCGTCGTTGCGGATGATGCCGTCCAGGACGGCGCCCGCGAGATCCATGGGGTCCATGGCATGCTGCTGGGCGATGGCGAAACTGGCGCTCACCGGGTCCAGATCCTGGACGCCGTCGGTGACGGCCGCCTTGGCTCCGTCGAGGATGCGTGAGCGGGTGAGGCCCGGAAACAGCGTCGAAACCCCAATGCGGTCGGCGACCAGCGCCAGGCGCAGCGATTCCGAAAGCCCGCGCACCGCGAACTTGCTGGCGCTGTAGATTCCGCCGCCGTCGGGAAGCGGAAGGATGCCGGCGGCCGAGGACGTGTTGACGATGTGGCCGCCTTCGCCGTGCCGCCGGATGCGGGGCAGCATGGTCACGATCCCGTTGATCACGCCGCCCAGGTTGATGCTCAGCATCCTGTCCCAGTCCTCGTAGCCGGCCTTGCTCATCGCCTCGGCCATGCCGATGCCGGCGTTGTTGCAGAGGACGTGGATCTTCCCGAACCGGGCCTCGGCCGCGTCGGCCGCGGCTGCGAACGCCTCACGGTCGGTGACGTCGAGCTGCATGACCAGGTAGTCGCCGTTCGAACCGGCGAGCTGGGCCTCGGCGTCGGCCAGATTGGCGGCGGAGTTGTCGGCGATCGCGACCTGCATGCCGGCCCGCAGGAAGGTCCGGGCCATGCCGAATCCGATCCCGCTTGCGCCGCCCGTGATGAACGCGACCTTGCCCTCGATGTGCTGCATGACTGCTACTCCGCGTTTCCTCGGGTCGCCGCGTCGGCGACGATCTTTCTGAAGTGATGATTGTAGGTGGGAAAGCCCCACTTGGCGGCGCCCGCCTCGTCGACGGGACCAGGCTGGAAGCCGGTCAGGATCGCCTCGAAACGTTCGGTGACGCCCTGCCGGAACTGGTTGTGCGAGAAGAGGTACAGCTGGTTGTCGCGGATCGCCTGCACGACCATGCGCCCGCTGTCGATCGGCGGCAGGCCGTTTGGGAAGATCGACCCCTCCGCGAGACGGGCTTCGACGTCCGTGAGGCCCGTATCGGCGAAGGTGGCCGGCCGTAGCTTGGCCACTTCATGGATATTGGTCTGGGTGGGGCCGGGAATCAGCAGGGTCACGCCGATCCCGTCGTCGACCAGATCGGAGAACAGCGCCTCGGAGAGTCCGATGACGGCCGCCTTTGAGGTGATGTAGGCGGGGCCACCCGGCATCGGCAGCATGCCGCCGATGGACGAGGTGTTCACGATGTGGCCGGGCCGTCCCAGCATCCGCGGAAGAAAGGTCTGGACGCCGTTGATCACGCCGCCGAGGTTCACCGCCAGGGTCCAGTCCCAATCGGCGTAGCGCGTCGCGGCGAGGGGGCCAAGAACGCCCACCCCCGCATTGTTGCAGAGGATCGACACCCGCCCGAACCGCGCTTCGGCGGCATCGGCGGCATGTTCGAAACCGGCGCGATCGGTCACGTCGAGCTGGACGAACAGCGCGTCGGGCGTGGGGCCGATTTCGCGCTTGGCCTCGTCCAGGTGATCCGGGCGAATATCGGCCACGACGACGCGGACGCCGGCCTCCAGGAATGCGCGGGCCATGCCCAGGCCGATGCCGCTGGCGCCCCCGGTAATAAACGCCGTTTCGCCGGTCAGATCCCGCATGTGTCGGACGCTCCCTCGTTCCTGACGTATCCGATGCGCCAGGTTGGCGACCGCCGGACCTACCTATCTCGCCGGCCGCGCAAGATAGGCAGGTGGCCCGCGCCGGGACCGCGGGGCAGGGTGCTCCCAAAGCGGAGAGTGGACGATGCCGGTGGGCGACAGGTTCGATGTGAGCGGCAAGGTGGTCGTGGTGACCGGCGGCGCGAGCGGCCTCGGCCTCGCGATCGTCGAAGCGCTGGCCGAGGGCGGCGCGGCCGTGACGCTCTGCGACATCGACGCCGCCGCGGCGGAGGCCCAGGCCGAACGCCTGCGCGCCCTCGGCCGAGACGTCCAGGCGCTCGGCGTCGATGTGGCCGACCGGGCGGCGGGCGACGACGCCATGGACGCCATCGCGGGGCGACATGGCCGCCTGGACGTTCTCTTCGCCAACGCCGGGGTCGATCCGGGGAGCATGGTGCTTGGCCCGGATGGACGGCGCGACCCGGCGGGCGCGCTCGAGAACTACGACGATCGGCGGTGGGATCGCGTGATCGACATCAGCCTGAACGGCGTATTCGCGACGGTTCGGGCGGCGGTCCGGCACATGAAACCCCGCCACGAGGGGCGCATCAT
>DASVNS010000209.1:0-7444 GCA_036383735.1 Phenylobacterium sp.
CGATCGGGCAGCGCGCCTCCCCGACCACGCGGTGATACCAGAGCCAGGCCTCCGGGTTGATCGGCTCGCCCACGGTTCCCAGCAGGCGGATCGACTTGCGCGAGGTGCGGTTCACCCATTCGTCGCTCTGGGCCATGAGGACGCGCAGCGCCGTCGGCGCGGCGCAGAAGATCTCGACCTTGTGCTTGTCGCAGACCTCCCAGAACCGGCTGTAGTTCGGGTAGTCCGGCACGCCCTCGAACATCAGGCTGGCGCCGCCGTTGGCCAGGGGGCCGTAGACGACGTAGCTGTGGCCGGTGACCCAGCCCACGTCGGCCGTGCACCAGAACACTTCGCCGGGGCGGTAGTCGAAGACCACCTCGTGGGTCCACGACGCCCAGGCCAGATATCCGGCCGTCGTGTGCAGCACGCCCTTGGGCTTTCCGGTCGAGCCCGAGGCATAGAGGATGAACAGCGGATCCTCGGCGTTCATCGGCTCGGGCTCACACTCGGCGGGGACCGTCTGCTTGAGGTCGCCGTAGTAGGCGTCGCGACCTGGGGTCATCGGCACGTCGGCGCGGGTGCGGCGCACGACGATGACATCCGTCACACCCGGGCATTGCGTCAGCGCCTCGTCCACATCGAGCTTCAGCGGCACGATCTTGCCGCCGCGGACCCCCTCGTCGGCGGTGATCACCACCTTGCTGTCGCAGTCCTGGATGCGGCCGGCCAGGCCGTCGGGGGAAGAGCCGGCGAACACGACGGAATGAACCGCCCCGATCCGCGCGCAGGCCAGCATCGAAGCCGCCGCCGCCGGGATCATCGGCAGGTAGATGGTCACCCGGTCGCCCTTCCGGACGCCCTTGGCCTTCAGCACATTGGCCCAGCGGCAGACCTCGGCGTGGAGGTCGCGGTAGGTGAGCGAGTCATAAACCGCCGGATCGTCGCTTTCCCAGATCAGCGCGACCTGCTCGCCGCGGGTCCCCAGGTGACGGTCCAGGCAGTTCACGGAGACGTTCAACTGCCCATCGGCGAACCAGCGGATGCGGAAATCGTCCTGGTCGAAGGAGACGTCTTTCACTTGCGTGAAGGGCGCGATCCAGTCGAGCCGCTTGCCGAGGTCGGTCCAATAGCCCTCCGGCTCGGCTTCGACGCGCTGAACCGCAGCCTCGTAGGCTGCCGCGGTCATCACGGTCTTCTCGGCCCATTCCTGGGGAACTGGGAAAACTTGACCGTTGGTCATGGCCTGTCTCCTGGACGCGGCTCGACAGCCTGGCACGCAAAGCCGAGGTCGAGTTCTAGGGCGTCGGGCGCCGCGATGCCATGCCGCCGGCCCGGCCGCCGTTCGCCTGCAAGCCGCGGCGCGCAACTGTTGATTTGCCGTGGAAGCCGCGCAAAAGCGCCTTCTTCTCGCCGCCGGTGTGCTCAATTCTGGATTGTAGGGATTTTGTAGCGATACGGGATGACAATTGCTGGAGGCGATCAGTGCGCGGTTCGCCGCTCGGAATGATAGCCCGTTTTTCGGGGAGATCGGCGGGCGGCCGCCTGCGAAGCGCTACGTCATTGCCACGACAGGGCGCACCGGCAGCACGCTGCTCTGCTCTCGCATCGCCGAGTACGGGAGCTTGGGTTTCCCGAACGAGTTCCTGAACGAAAGCTACGTCTCGGAGTTCGAGCGGCTCTTCCCCAATCCCAGTCTGCGGGACTTCGAACACTACATTTCGCGCTGCTTCGCCTCGAAGGACGGAATCTTCGGTTTGAAGACCGACTGGTGGCGTTTTCGGTTGGCCCGGGAACTGGAACTGTTCCGCTCGTTCTACGAGCCGCTGGACCTGATCGTATGGCTGAAGCGCGAGGACTTTGTCGCCCAGGCGGTATCCCTCACCCTCGCTCAGGAGACACACCTCTGGCACGTCCGCGGCGATGATGACGGTAGCCTCGCTGCGCGCCACGCGGAATTGGAGTTCGATGCCCCCAAAATCATCGCGCAGGCGCGGAACATCCTGAACCAGGAATACCACTGGGCGGAGTTCTTCAAGACCTGCCCCGCGCCCCGCCTGGGCATGACCTACGAGGCGCTGGCGCGGAACGTGGACGAGGGCGTTCTCGCGATTGCGGAGGCCTTCGAGTTGTCGCTCGTCCCGCGACAGAGCCTGCCGCGAGTCCGCAAGGGACGGTCCGGGGTGGGGGAAGCCTGGTGCGCCCGTTTCGAGAGCGAGTGCGCCGACTTCGTTGAATTTTGGCAGGAGCACCGCGGCCAGTTGTCGGCGAGCAGCTGAGGCGACGCACCAGGAGATGGAGCGCCTGCAGCAGCATCCGGTCATGCTGGGCCGCAAGAGCGCCCCTCGGTGAACCGGTGATGGTCACCGAACCGCTGCGCGGATCTCGCTCCCGGGACACCGAGGACGCGGCCCCGCCAGGGGGCCGCGCTTCGTCAGAAGTGATAGCCGACGCGAACGCCGACGGTGCGGGGGTCCTCGAAAACCGCGGTGCTGGCGGTGGCCGAGTTGGTCGCGCTGGTCAGCGCGATCTCGTTCTCGAGGTTCTTGGCGAAGGCCTGGAGGTAATACCGGTCCTCCGGCGCGTTGTAGGTCAGCGTCAGGTCGGTCTTGTGGAAGCTGGGCTGACGGAAGAACACCACCGGCGAGAGTTGCGTCAGCCGATAGCGTTCGCTGAACCGCACGCGCGCCGCCGCGACGATTGAGCCTTCGCCGACGGAGCGAGTGTAGGAATAGCCGACGGCGCCGGACCACTTCGGGGAACGGTCCAGCGCAAGGCCGGCGAAGTCGAACGCCGGGGTGGGATGGAAGTCGGCGTACCGCGCCCGCAGCCAGTTCAGGTTGAGGTCGAGGCGATGGTGTTCGACGGGCGCGTAGGTCGCCTCGAACTCCGCCCCATCGACCTTGGCCTTGGCGGCGTTGGTGGTGACCTGGCAGGGGCCGCCGCAGACGTTGGTGAGCGAGCTGAGCTGCAGGCCCTTGTAGTCGTAGTGGAACAAGGCCCCGTTCAGCCGCAGGCCCAGCTCGTTGAAGTGGAACTTGAAGCCCCCTTCATAGGCGGTCAGCGTCTCGGGTTGATAATAGAGGGCGCCGGCCGTCTGGCCGCAGCCGGGCGCCGTGCCCGTCTCGCAGCCGTCGTTGAAGCCGCCCGCCTTGTAGCCGGTCGAGAAGGTGACGTAGACGAGGCCGAGGCTGGAGATGTCGTAGTCGGCCCCCAGCCGATAGGTGACCTTCTCGAAATTCCGCTGGGCGTTGTTGGTCTGCAGGACGACGCGGTTTCCGGCGGTCGTATCGAAGACCGTGGCGCCGACCCGCGACTTGTCGTCGTGGGAATATCGGACGCCGGCCGTCAGTTTCAGTTGGGGCGCGACCTCGTAGGTGGCCTGGGCAAAGCCCGCGTAGCTCTCGGCGATGGTGGGATCCTGCGGGAAGCCGAAACGCGTGGCGTTGGCCGGCAGCCCGAGATTCTGTGGATCCAGGATGAAGAATTCGATCCCCGACCGCTCCTTGAAATAATAGCCGCCCGCCTGGAACTGCAACGCCTCGTGCTGATAGGCCAGTCGCACTTCCTGCGAGTTCTGCCAGTAGTTGCCGTCGGAGGTGGCGCGGTTCCGCCCCCTGACGAAGTCCGACTTTTCGTGGCGCGTGAACTCGCGATACGCGCCGAGGTAAGTCAAAGTCAGGTCCGGCGCGAAGCTCCAGTTGTACTCGGCCTGGACGCCCCAGGTGCTGTTGTCCCGGCTGGTCTGCCACAGCGGCGCATAGTCCAGGGTGCGCTGCGTCTTGGCGCCCCGGTCCACGTAGACGGGCATCGATCCGACGGTGAACGGGCCGTTGAAGAAGTTGGTGGAGAACACGGCGTTCGTCGGCACGCCGCGGATCTCGGAATAGTCCGCGCGCACCACCAGGCTCATGTCATCGGTGAAATCGAACAGCGCCGACAGCCGGCCGGACAGGTTCTTCTTGAACGGGTCGAGCGTGACGGGCGACGCCACCCCCTCCCGCAGGTAGCTGTCGCGCCGGTCGTAATTGACCGCCGCGCGCAGGGCGACCTTCTCGTTCACCGGCACGTTCACCACGCCCGTGAGCTGGATGGTGTCGAAGCTGGCGTAGACGCCGTCGATCGAGCCTCCGAATTCATGCTCCGGCGTCGCGGTGATGAGGTTCACCAGGCCGGCCGTCGTGTTACGGCCATAGAGCGTGCCTTGCGGGCCGCGCAGCACCTCGACGCGCTTGAGGTCGTAGAAGGACACCTCCTGCGCCTGCGGTCGCGCAATGTAGATGCCGTCGAGCAGGAAGGCGGCCGAGGGGTCGCCCTTTTCGGTGCCGTCGGTGCTGGTGACGCCCCGGATGGTGATCTGCAAGCCGTTGCCGCGGACGATGGAGAGGTTCGGCACCTGCTCGCCCAGGGTGGTCGGATTGGTGATGCCGGCGGCGGTCAGCCCTTCTCCGGTGATCGCGGTCAGCGCGACCGGCGTCTTGGAGGCCAGGGTCTGGACGCGGGTGGCGGTGACCACCACTTCGTCGATCGCCGACGGCGCCTCGGCGGCCAGGCCCGGCGTGGCCAACGTGGCGAAAGCCAGCGCCGAAGCGGATGCAAGTATGGCGGCGCGAACGCGCATTGAGAAATCCCCCCGTGGTTTGGCGCGGTCTTTTGTGGTCGCCGCAGCCGTCCGACGGCCCGATGACGAGGCCGCCGTATAGTCATGTTATCGATGACAATGCCTATGTCAACGATGACATTGTACGCGGAGAGTCCATCGTGTTAGCCATGCATTTGGCGGCGCGTCCCCGCGCCGCGTTCGAGCGATCATGAGTTCCGATCCCCTTCCGAAGGCGCGGCGTACCGGCAAGGCCACGGTCCACGACGTCGGCCGTCTGGCCGGGGTTTCGGGACGCACCGTTTCGCGCGTCATCAACGGGGAGCCGTCGATCAGCCCAGGCACGCTTGAGCGGGTCAAGGCCGCGATGGCGACGCTCGAGTTCGAGCCGAACATGGCGGCCCGCTCGCTGCGCAGCGCGCGCAGCTTCAGCCTGTGCCTGCTGACAGCGCACATCTCGAACTTCTATTATGCGGAGGTGATCCGCGGCCTGTCACGCGCCTGCTCGGCCCGTGACCGACGACTGATCATCCAGGAATGCTCCATTCAGCAGGCCATGCGCGCGCCTGCCGGCCTGCTGAAGAGCCTCAACACCGACGGCTGCGTCCTTCTCCCGCCGCTCTGTGACGCGGCGCCGCTGCTGGACGCCCTGGACGACGTGGGTCTCAGCTATGTGCGGATCGCCCCGGCCGCGGATCCGGGGCGTTCGCCGGCGGTGTTCTCCGACGACGAAGCCGGCGTGCGCGACCTCGTGCGCCACCTATGGGACCTGGGACACCGGCGCTTCGGCCACATCGCGGGGCCGCCCGGCCACTACGCCACCCTGGCGCGCAGCCGCAGCTTCACCGCCAGCCTTCTCGAAGCCGGTGCGGAGCCCGCCGACATCGCCGAGGTGGGGATGCGGAGCGTCGACGATTCGCCGGAAGAGAGCCGGCGCCTCGGCCGCACGCTTGCCTACGCGGGCGGCCTGGCGCTGGACAGCCTGCTGGCCCGCCCCCGTCCCCCGACGGCGATCTTCGCGTTCTCCGACGAGCTGGCGATCGGCGCCGTGGCCCGCGCACAGCATCTCGGCCTCTCCGTTCCGGGCGACATCGCCATCGCGGGGTTTGACGACAGCGACATCGGCGCAATGATCCACCCTGCGCTGACGACCATCCGGCCGCCCCTGGCGAAGATGATGGACGAAGCCGTGGACCGGCTGGTCGCCGGCAGCGCCGGCCGCCCCATTTTCCGGCATCCGGTGGAGCTGCGGGTCGGGCCGTCGACCGACCCCCGCTTTCATCCGGAACCTTGACCCTAGCCTCCGCGGAGGTTCTCCGGCCACAGGTCCAATTCCGCACGATCCAGGCCTGACGGCATGCTGACCCGGTCGATTCTGAGCATGGCGTCATTTTCCTCGAAAGCGGGCCATTCCGGACCGTCCCCGCCATTGGGCGCACCGCCGGCGATGAACGCGCTCCAGCGCGCATGCATTCCAGCCGCGACCTCCCGCATCGGCCCGTCTGCGGGACCCAGGAAGCGAACGATGGTGGGCATGTCGCGCTGGTTCCACATATAGGGCGTTTCGGTTGCATGCGCCGCCCAGCCCGCGAACGGGCCCGCCGCCGCCGGAAGGTCGAAGCGATAGACGTAGGTGGAGGTGTTCCCCGACGCCCGATGGGCGAACGCGATCCTCATCGACGATAGCCAATATTCCTCCGCCGTCAGGAACCGCACCCGGAGCTGAAGCGGCGAAAGCGCCGGATAGGCCGCCCGATACCGCTCGAACACCGGCAGGGCGTCGGCCACGTCCATGTTGGTCAATTCGGCTTGGGCCAGCGGCTTGCCGACCATCTGGAGGTTGGCGAACGCGATGGATTCGTCGCGGTTTGTGCCGATCATGAGGCGCACGTCCGCTGCGGCCCCGGCGCGCATGGCTTCGATCGGACCGAGCGGCAGAAATTCTCCATCGACCACCGCGCGAAACGGGAAAGGACGGCTGTAACGCTGCTTGAGCGTCGTCTGCACCGCGAGGATTCCGGCCGGCGTCATGGTCAGCAGGTCGTGCGGGGCGCCGCCGCCTTCACGGATCGCCGCTCCGGCCAGCGCCGCGACCGCGAGGGCCGCGTCGGGCCGGTGAATGGTCTCGGCCCCGCTCTGGACGATGGCGGCGCCGAACAGGCCGCGCGCCGCCGGGCAGGCCAGCAACGAAACCACATTCTTGCCGCCAGCCGATTCCCCTCCGAGGGTCACACGCTCCGGATCGCCGCCCACGGCCGCGATATTGGCCCGCACCCATTGCAGCGCGGCGACCATGTCCTTGAGGCCATTGGCCGCGCTGCCCCGATACTCGGGGCCCAGCAGTTCGCCCAGTTCCAGAAAACCCAATATGCCGGTGCGATAGCCGACGGTGACGCAGACGATGCCGTTGCGCGCAAAGCTGCTCCCGTCCGCGGGCGGCTGCGACGCCGCGCCGCCTTCGTTCCCGCCACCATGTATCCACACGAACACCGGATGGGGTCCCGGGGCCGTGGGCGCCCAGATGTTGAGGTACAGGCAATCCTCGCCCCGCTCTGCGCCCAGCCACTCCAGCGCCGATCCCATGGGCGGATCGGACTGCACGGGGGCTAGCGCAAAACGGCTGGCCTCGCGCGTTCCCTTCCAGGCGCGGGCAGGCTGCGGCGGCCGGAAACGCAGCGGCCCCACGGGCGGCGCCGCGAAGGGCACGCCCTTCAATGACACGACGCCGTCCGCTTCGGTCCCTTCGAGCAGCCCTTCCCTGACCCGGACGATCCGTCGCTTCGGCGCCGCGGGCGCGCCGACCGCCATGCCCGGGCCGGCCAGCACGACGGCGAGGGACGTCCCGAGAAAATGGCGGCGATTAGA
>DASVNS010000210.1:0-13467 GCA_036383735.1 Phenylobacterium sp.
CAAGACCTTCGCCACGAGACTGCTGGCCGCCGGCAAGCCAAAGCGGCTCATCCTGACCGCCGTCGCCCGTAAGCTCGTCATCATCGCCAACGCCATCCTCAGAGACGCTCATGCCACCACGCCCAAACTGACTTGATGACACCGGGGGTGGAACGAAAATGGTGGGGACTGGGCCCGCATCGACGGGGCAGGCTCCGGATGGTCGATTGGCTGCCGACGGGCCTGACCCCTCTTCCGTGTCATCCCGGTTTCGCGGAACGCGAAGACCGGGACCCATAAGCTCGGAGGGCGAGCCCGCTCAGCGCGGCTGCGGCGAAAACCGGGATGACCCGGGGTGGAAACGAAAATGGCCGGGACTGAGCCCGGCCATCCGAAATCCAGTTTGTCGCCCGGCCTATTGCTTGGTCGGAGCGGGGGCCGGGGCGCCGGGCTGAGCCGGCGCTTGGCCGGCAGGGCCGCCGCTGGTGGATGCCGGGACCGCCGCGACGGTCGTGGGCTGGCCTTCGGCTGCGGCCGGGGCCGCCGCGCCGGGAGCGCGAGAAGGATCGGGAGCCGGGACCGGCAGCGTGCCGCCCTGCGACTTCAGGTAGGCGATCAGGTTGACGCGGTCTTCCGGCTTCTTGAGGCCGACGAAGGTCATCTTGGTGCCGGCGACGTACTTCTGCGGACCCTTGATGAACTCGTACAGGTGGTCGTAATCCCAGGCCGCCTGCTTGCCGCCGAACTCGGTCATGCCCGCCGAATAGGCGAAGCCGCCGTGGCTCGCGGGCTTGCGGCCGACCACGCCCCACAGGTCCGGCCCGGTGCCGTTCGGGCCGCCCTGTTCGATCGAGTGGCACGACTTGCACTTGGCGAACGTGGCCTCGCCGGCCTTCACGTCGGCCGTGGCCAGGACAGTGCCCCAATCGGGCGGCGTATCCGCGACCGCGCCGCCAGCGCCACTTTCTTCGGTGACCTCGACCACGTAGCCGGGCTTGGAAGGATGTTCGGGGGTGAACACACCCGCCGAAAGCTCACGGAGGCCGACGATCACCAGCCCCGTCGCCAGGATAGCACCGGCGATCTTGTTGAACGTAAGGTCGCTCATAATCCCCTAGTCACGCCTCTATTCGGCCGTAGAGCAGAGCCCCCGGACGCGCGGGAATCCCGCCCCTTATTGCGTGCGGCTCTCTTACACGCTACCGGCGCTCGCGCAACCGCCCAAGACGCCCTAACCCCTCCCGCATGAACCCGATCGTCCTCATCCCCGCGCGCATGGCCGCGACCCGCCTGCCGGGCAAGCCCGTGGCCGACATCGGCGGCGTGCCGATGATCGTGCGCGTGCTGCGCCAGGCCCAGGCGGCGAACGCCGGACCGGTGGCCGTGGCCGCCGGCGACGCGGAGATCATCGAGGCGGTGCGGGCGGCGGGCGGCCGGGCCGTCCTGACCGATCCGGACCTGCCGTCGGGCTCGGACCGCATACTGGCGGCTCTGGCCGAGCTGGACCCTGCGGGCGCGCATGACGTGATCATCAACCTGCAGGGCGACATGCCGTTCGTCGCCCCGTCGGTTCTGGCCGCCTGCGCCGGTCTGCTCGCCAATGAGCGGACTTGCGACATTGCGACGGTGGTGGCGCCGGAAGCCTCGGCCGCCGACCGGGCGAACCCCGACGTGGTCAAGGCCGTGCTCTCGCTGCAGCCCGGCGGGCGCACCGGCCGGGCGCTCTATTTCACCCGCTCCACCCTCTATGGCGACCAGCCGGTCTGGCGACACATCGGCATCTACGGCTATCGCCGCGCCGCGCTCGAGGCCTTCAACGCCGCGCCGCCGTCGCCCCTCGAGCGCCGCGAGAAGCTGGAACAGCTGCGCGCCATGGAGCTGGGGCTATCGATCTGGGCGGCCGTCGCGGAAGACGCGCCGATCTCGGTGGACAATCCTTCCGACCTCGAACGGGCGCGCGCCCACGCAAGGACACTCCATGACTAAGGGACGCATCGCCTTTCAGGGCGAGCTCGGCGCCAACAGCCACGAGGCTTGCATGGCGGCCTATCCGGAGATGGAGCCCGTCCCCAACGCCACCTTCGAGGAGGCGTTCGAGGCGGTGCGCTCGGGCGACTGCCAACTGGGCATGATCCCTGTCGAGAATTCGATCGCCGGCCGCGTGGCTGACGTCCACCACCTGCTGCCCTCATCGGGACTGAAGATCATCGGCGAGCGGTTCAAGCCCATCCACTTTCAGCTGATGGCCAATCCGGGTGTGAAGCTGGAGGACGTGAAGACCGCGCTCTCGATGCCCATCGCCCTGGGCCAGTGCCGCAAGACCTTGCGGCAGATGGGGCTGAGGACCGAGGCGACCGGCGACACGGCCGGCGCGGCCAAGATGCTTTCCGAGCATCCCGATCCGACCAAGGCGGCGTTGTCGCCCACGCTTGCCGCCCAGATCTACGGCCTGGAGATCCTGGCCCGCGACATGGAGGACGAGCACAACAATACGACCAGGTTCCTGGTGATGACCGCGGACAAGACCCCGCCCGCGCCGCCCTTCACCGCACCCTGTGTCACGAGCTTCATGTTCCGGGTGAAGAACCTTCCGGCGGCGCTCTACAAGGCGCTGGGCGGGTTCGCGACCAACGGCGTCAACATGACCAAGCTCGAGAGCTACATGGAGAACGGCGTCTTCACGGCCACCTTCTTCTACGCCGAGGTGGATGGCCGGCCGGAGGACATCGGTCTGGCGCGGGCCTTCGAAGAGCTGGCCTTCTTCTCGGAGAAGTTCGAGATCCTGGGCGTCTATCCCGCCGACCCGTTCCGGGCGCGGTGAATCCACTCAACGGGTGTCATCCCGGTTTCGCAAAGCGAAGACCGGGACCCACAAACACCTGATGGTCCCAGACTAACCCATGGCGATCCGGCGCCTATGGGTCCCGGTCTTTCGTCCCAGGCGAAAACCGGATGACAGGGGGGTTAGCTCTCCTCGGCCCAGGCCTTGATCAGCTGGTGGGCGATGGCCATCGCCGGGGGGGCGAAGGTCCCTTCGATCTGGCCTTTCAACCGCTTCCTGGCTTCGTCACGGGTGAACCAGCGCACTTCGGAGAGCTCGGTCTGGTCGGGCGTGCCTTCGTCGTCCTCGACCTCGGCGATCAGGCCGATCATCAGGGACGACGGATAGGGCCACGGCTGGGTGGAGTGGTAGCGGACCTGGCGGGTGCGCAGGCCGGCCTCCTCGGCCAGTTCGCGCGCACAGGCCTCCTCGATACTCTCGCCGGGCTCCAGGAAGCCGGCCAGCGCCGAAAACATGCCGGCCGGCCAGATCTCCTGGCGGCCCAGCATGCAGCGGTCGCCATGATAGGCCAGCATGATCACCACCGGATCGGTGCGCGGGAAGTGGTCGGTCTCGCAGCTGGGGCAATGACGCTTCCAGCCACCCTCCCTGGTCTCGGACGGTTGGCCGCACACCGCGCAGTGCTGGTGCTTGCGGCGCCACTCGAACATCGACTTGGCGGTGGCGAGCATTCCGGCGTCGGTGGCCGGCAGGCGCAGCGCGATCTGACGCAGGTCCACGAACTCGCCCAGCCCCTGCAGGGGGCCTTGGGCCGGGTCGCTGGAGCCCTCGATGTCGACCGCGAAGATCGCCGTCTCCTGCCATAGTCCCATGAACAACAGCCGTTCGGCGCCGCCTGCGATCTCTCCCGCCAGCTTGGCGGGCAGGTACGCGATCTGGACGCCGGCCGGGCCGCCGTCCGTCCCGGGCGTCTTCTCGACCAGCGGCTTGCCGTTCCAGAGGGCCAGGCCCAGGCTGTCGGAAGAGGCCAGCTTGGCCGCGATCCAGGCCGCGTCGCCGCGGCGATCGCTCGCCCGGTCAAGCGGATTCCCGGCGAAGGTGTTTTGAAAGAAGGAGAGCGCCATGGGGCCTCTTTAGGGCGCCTGCGCCATGGACCCAACATCTACCGAGCGGTCCGTTGCGCCGGTGGCCGTGACCGAGGACTTCGACAGGCTAGTCAAAACCGACGCGGCGCCCCACATCCCGAGCGGCGCCGCGTCCTTCGGCGCGAGGAAACGCCAGGAGAGCAATATGTCCGACGCGCCCACCGCCCCCGCCGCGCCGCCAAGCGAGTACGCCCCGCCCAAGGTCTGGCAGTGGAACAAGGAAAGCGGGGGACGCTTCGCCAGCATCAACCGGCCCATCGCGGGCCCGACCCACGAAAAGGACCTCCCGGTCGGCGAGCATCCGCTGCAGCTCTATTCGCTGGCCACCCCGAACGGGGTGAAGGTGACGGCGATGCTCGAGGAGTTGCTGGCCCTGGGCCATACGGGCGCGGAGTACGACGCTTGGCTGATCAACGTCGGCGAGGGCGACCAGTTCGGCTCGGGCTTCGTCGACATCAACCCGAATTCCAAGATCCCAGCCCTCGTGGACCGCAGCGGGCCGGAGCCCTTCCGGATCTTCGAATCGGGCGCGATCCTGATCCACCTGGCCGAGAAGTTCGGGGCGTTCCTGCCGACCGAGCCGGCGAAGCGGGCCGAGACCTTGTCGTGGCTGTTCTGGCAGGTGGGCTCGGCGCCCTACCTCGGCGGCGGGTTCGGCCATTTCTACGCCTACGCGCCCACCAAGATCGAATATGCGATCGATCGCTTCGCCATGGAGGTGAAGCGCCAGCTGGACGTGCTGGACCGCCGGCTGGCGGACGCCGAGTACCTGGCCGGGGACGAGTACACGATCGCCGATATGGCGGTCTGGCCGTGGTACGGGCTGGCGGCGAGCGGCCAGGCCTACGGATCCGGGGAGTTCCTGGAGGTGGAGAGCTACAAACACCTGCAGCGCTGGACCCGGCAGATCGGCGCGCGGCCAGCGGTGAAGCGTGGGCGGATCGTGAACCGCGGCCAGGGTGAGCCGGCGGTCCGCGAACGGCATGCCGCCAGCGACATCGACAACGCCATGGCGGCAAAGGTCGATTAGCCGGTTTAGGCCTGGCCGGGCGGCCGCCGACGCGCGCGCCGCCTGCTGAGAAGGGCGGCCAGGGCCAGGCCCACCAGGCCGGAGGCGACAACGACGCCGGCTGCCCGCCGGCGGCGGCCGGCGTGGACGACGAATCGATGAAATCGCGTGTCGTCGGCTCCCCACCAGGCGCCGGAAGGTTTATGGAATCCGTGACGTGGCAAGGCCATGGCCGCACTTCGCGCCAGGTCTGCGGCTTCGGAAGCGGTATGGCCGGTGGCCAGGGTCTCTGCGTGCGGAGCCACGGTTTGCGGATCGTCCGCGAGCCGCCAGGTTTCCTGCGTCACATTGACCACGCGGCCCAGCGGCGCGGTGCGGGAGATAACGGTGGTCTGCGTGAGAAAGCTGTCGAATCGCCGGGGCATGCGACAGGAAGCCTCCAAACGCCGATGTGATCCATAGCCAAGCCGCAAGCGCCTGGACCCGAGATCGAGGGTTGGCTACCCGGCGGATCAGTAGCATTGAGAACAGACATGCAGGACTTCATCGATCTGGAAGGCGCGTCTGGCGCCCGATACCGCTTCCGCCTCTGGCCGGAGGGGACGCCACACACCCCCGTGGGCGGCAACTACGTCTATGTGCGCGGCGACGAAGGCGGGTTCGCGGTGCTGCAGGTCGGCGAGACCAACGACCTGTCCAAGGCGCGCGGCGCCTGGGCGGCGGCGGCGCGGCGCGGCGCCACGCACGTCATGACCCGGCTGAACGTGTCGCGGGCGATCCGGTCGGCCGAGCACGCCGACATCGCGGCGAAGTATGCGGATCAGGGCGCGAAGGTGCAGGCCGACTAGGCACGCGGCCGGGCCGACGAGACTGGGATGCGGCGGGCGCGACTCACCCGCCCCTTGCCCTGGTCGTCCCGATCCGCCATATGCCGGGCCGGAGATCGGCGGCGGACGGACGCCCCGCCAACCTGGTCAGGTCCGGAAGGAAGCAGCCACAACGGGTCACGCCTCGGGTCGTTGTCCGGTCTCCACCTTTCACCATTTGCGTGGCTTTCCACTTTGCCGGGACTGAGCGGTCCCGTTAGATGCTCGTATGGGCGACGACGACCTCACGCGCGACGAATCCGATCTGCCGCCCGAGCGCGACCCCAACACGGGCGACATGTTCGGCGGTGACGCGCCGCTCGCCGCGCCGAAGCCTGTGGACGACGAGGGCGCGGCCTATACGGTCATCGCCCGGAAGTACCGGCCCCGCAGCTTCGAGGACCTCTACGGCCAGGAGGCCATGGTCCGGACGTTGCGCAACGCCTTCGCCACTGGCCGGATCGCCCACGCCTTCATGCTGACCGGCGTCCGTGGGGTGGGAAAGACCACCACCGCCCGGTTGCTGGCGCGCGCGTTGAACTACGAGACCGCGACGGTGCACGAACCCTCGTTGGATCTCCGCGAGGAGGGCCTCAATTGCCGGGCGATCGTCGAGGGGCGGCACATCGACGTGCTTGAACTGGACGCAGCCAGCCGCACCGGCATCAACGACATCCGCGAGATCCTGGACAGCGTGCGCTATGCCCCGGTGCAGGCGCGGTACAAGGTCTACATCATCGACGAAGTGCACATGCTCTCCACCCAGGCCTTCAACGGCCTGCTGAAGACGCTGGAGGAGCCGCCGCCGCACGCCAAGTTCATCTTTGCCACGACCGAGATCCGCAAGGTGCCGGTGACCATCCTGTCGCGGACGCAGCGGTTCGATCTGCGGCGGGTGGAGCCCGAGGTGCTGGTCAAGAACCTCGAGATGATCTGCGAGAACGAGGGCGCACGCGTCGAGGCCGAGGGCCTGATGCTGATCGCCCGCGCCGCCGAGGGATCGGTGCGCGACGGCCAGTCGATGCTGGACCAGGCTATCGTCCAGGCCGACCCCGGGCAGACCGTCAGCGCCGCCTCGATCCGCGACATGCTCGGCCTGGCCGACCGCGCCCAGACCATCACCCTGCTGGAGCAGGTGATGCGCGGGGAGGCGGGAGCGGCCATCGAGACCTTCCGCCAGCTCTACGGCTATGGCGCGAACCCGGACCAGGTGGTGATGGACCTGCTGGACCACACCCATGCCGCCTCGGTGGCCAAGGCCGTCGGACCGCAGGCGCTGGTGATGCCCAAGGAGCAGGCGTTGCGGCTGGCCGCGGTCGGCGCGGCTGTGTCGGCCGGTGTCCTCTCGCGCATGTGGCAGCTGACGCTGAAGGCGTACGAAGAGGTCCGGCGTGCGCCAGACGCCGCGGCGGCCGTCGACATGGCGCTGATCCGCCTGGCCTATGCGGCGGACTTGCCTGGGCCGGAAGAGGCGCTGAAGCGGCTGCAGTCTGGCGAGAGCCCGACGGGCGGATCCGGCCCGGTGGGCGGGCCTTCGGGCGGCGGCGGTGGCGGCGGGGCGCGCGCCGGGTTGGCGACGAACGCGGTGGCGCGCCAGCAGACGGCTCCGGGGCTGCCGTCGACCGAGCCGGTAGCCAACCTCAGGACCTTCGAGGACATGCTGTCGCTCATCGAGCGGCGGCGCGACATCCGGCTGAAGCTGGACGTGGAGCGGTTCATCCGGCCGATCAGTTTCCGCCCGGGCGCGATCACCTATGAACCCGGGCCTGGCGCGCCCAACGACCTGGCGCAGCGGCTGGTGACGCGGCTCAAGGAATGGACCGGAGAGCGCTGGCTGATCGCGGCCGAGGGCGGCGGCGGCGCCGAGAGCCTCTGGGAAAAGCAGAAGCGCGAGGAGCGCGAGGTTCGCGCCGAGATCGAGCAGCACCCGTTCGTCCAGGGGGTGATGCAGGCGTTCCCGGGGACCGAGATCGTGGGCATACGCCACCTGCAGCAACCGGAGCCGGCCGAAGCGCCGCCTCCCGAAGAAGACGGCGACGAGGACTAAGCGATGAAAGATCTCGGTTCGATCATGAAGCAGGCCCAGGCCATGCAGCAGCGCATGGCCGAGGCCCAGGAACGCATCGGCGCGCTGGAGGTCGAGGGGACCTCGGGCGGCGGCATGGTCAAGCTTGTGCTCAGGGGCTCGGGCGAGCTTGCGCGCGTCGATCTCGACGAGAGCCTGATGGCGCCCGGCGAGGGTGAGGTGATGGCCGACCTGATCGTCGCCGCCCACGCGGACGCCAAGCGCAAGCTGGACGAACAGCAGGCAGAGGTGATGCGCGAGGCGGCCGGCCCGCTCGCCGGCCTCAACATCCCGGGGATGCCGAAATTCTGATGCCGGTCGCCGCGATCCTTGCTGCTGTCGGGCGCTGAGCTTGGCTGCGTCCGCCGGACCCGAGATCGAGCGGCTGATCAGCCTGTTGTCGAAGCTGCCGGGACTTGGGCCGCGGTCGGCCCGGCGCGCGGCGCTGGCGCTCCTGAAACGGCGCGACCAACTGCTGCTGCCGTTGTCCGACGCGCTGTCGGAGGCGGCGGCGCGGGTGAGGATCTGCCAGGTGTGCGGCTCGCTGGACACCCAGGACCCCTGCGCCATCTGTGCCGACCGGAGCCGCGACGCCTCGCTGATCTGCGTCGTCGAAGAGGTGGGCGCGCTCTGGGCGATGGAGCGCGCGGGCGCCTTCCGCGGGCGCTACCACGTGCTGGGGGGCTTGCTGTCGGCCCTGGACGGCGTGGGGCCGGACGCGCTGCGGGTCGGGCCGCTGGTCAGCCGGGCGTCCGACGCGGAGGTGCGGGAGGTGGTCCTCGCCCTGCCGGCCACGGTGGACGGCCAGACCACCGCCCATTACCTGGCCGACCGGCTCGCGGGCGCGGACGTCAGCGTGACCATGCTGGCCCGTGGCGTGCCGGTGGGCGGCGAGTTGGACTGGCTGGACGACGGCACCATCGCCCAGGCGATGCGCGCCCGGCGTCCCGCCTGAATCGCGTGGTGGGCTGACCCGACTCACCGAGTGCGCTAAGAACGCACCATGAACGGGCTCCTATTCCTCGCCATCCTCTGTGCGCTGATCGCCGCCGGGGCCATCGCCTGGGCGCTGCGCGAGCGGGGCCGGGCCGCTCACGCCGAATTGCGCGTGCAGTTCATGGCCGAGCAGGGAGACCTCGTGCGGGCCCAGCTCACCCAGTCCGCATCGAGCGTCGCCGAGGAGATCCTGCGCAAGAACGAGGAGCAGGCGCACAACCGCGACCTGGTCGTACAGGCCCGCCTGGAAGCCCAGCTGAAGCCGGTGGCCGAGAGCCTGCAGAAGTTCCAGGAGCAGGTGACCGCGGTCGAGAAGCAGCGCGCCGAGGAGCAGGGCGGGCTGAAGGAGCAGATCGCTCAGCTGATGCAGGCTTCGGTGGCCACGCAGGACGAAGCTCGCAAATTGTCGGCGGCGCTGCGGCGCGGAGCGGGCGTGCAGGGCCGCTGGGGCGAACAGACGCTGCGCAACGTCCTGGAGGCCGCGGGTCTCTCAGGTCGCTTCGATTTCGACGAGCAGACGTCCACCGACACCGAGGAGGGCCGCCGCCGCCCTGACGTGACCGTGCGCCTGCCGGGGGGCGGCCTGTTCGTCATCGACGCCAAGTGCTCGCTGAATGCCTTCCTGGAGTTGCAGGAGGCGGTGGACGACTTCGGCCGCGACGCGGCGGGCCTGCGCCACGTACAGAGCGTGCGGAGCCACATCCAGGGGCTTTCCGCCAAGGCCTATTGGGACCAATTCGAGAACTCGCCCGACTTCGTCGCCATGTTCGTGCCGCTGGACTCGGCGCTGGCGGCGGCGCTGGACCGCGCGCCCGAGCTGATGAACGACGCCATGGACCGTCGCGTGGTGATCGTCACCCCGTCCACCCTGTTCGCGCTGTGCAAGGCGGTGGTCTACGGCTGGCGGGTCGAGGAACAGGCCGCCAACGCCCAGAAGATCGCCGACCTGGGCAAGGAGCTCTACAAACGCATCTCGGTGATGGGCGCCCACGCCGGCTCGGTCGGCAAGGCGCTGGAGGCGGCGGTGTCGCGCTACAATCAGTTCGTGGGCTCGCTGGAGACCCAGGTGCTCACCCAGGCCCGCCGCTTCGAGGAGCTGAAGGTCGACCACCAGGGCAAGGACGTGGTGGAGCTTCAGCCGGTGGAGGTGGCGGTGCGCCCGCTGGCCAAGCTGACGACCGACGAAACGCCGCCGGTAAGGCTCGCCGCAGGTGGCGAAGGGTAGCAGCGTTCCGCGCTTCTCCTACCTTGACGCTCAACCATCGGACGCTTACCTGCGCCCCATGGCCCTTCGTGAGATCCTCGTCGTCCCGCACCCTGTGCTGAAACAGGTGTCCCAGACCGTCGACACGGTCGACGATGAGCTGCGCGCCCTGATGGATGACATGCTGGAGACCATGTACGACGCGCCCGGCATCGGCCTGGCCGCGATCCAGATCGGCGTGCCCAAGCGCGTGATCGTCATGGACCTGGCTCGCGAGGACGACGAGCCTCAGCCTCGCTATTTCGTGAACCCCGAGATTCTGTGGGCCTCGGAAGAGACCGCCCCCTACGAGGAGGGTTGCCTTTCGGTGCCCGAGATCTTCGACGAAGTGGAGCGGCCCGAGCGGGTGAAGCTGCGCTATCTGAACTATCAGGGCGAACAGATCGAAGAAGATGCCGAAGGCCTCTTCGCCGTCTGCATCCAGCACGAGATGGACCACCTGAACGGCGTCCTCTTCATCGACCACCTGTCGCGCCTGAAGCGCGAGCAGGCCGTGAAGAAGGTCAAAAAGCTGGTGAAGGCGGCGTAGGACGCGTTCCTCCCCATTCGGGGGCGATCGTTCGGTTCACTTCTTCGCGTCGTCCGGCCTGTCGTGAGCGGCGTCCTTGCTCTCGGCTTCGACCTTGGCCGCCCCTTCGCGCGCGCCTTCCGCCGCGCCCTTGGCGGTCTCCTTGATGACCTTGCCGGCGTCGCCGGCCGCGTCCTTCAGCTCGGCGCCCATCTTTTTCACTTCGGGGCTGTTGGCGGCTTCCTTGGCCTTGTCGCCGACCTCCTGAGCGGCCGCCTTCACATCGCCGGCGGTGTCTCGTTGTTCGGCCCTGGAGCAGGCGGAGAGCGCAAGCGCCAGGGCGGCCGTGACGACCAGCATCGACTTCTGCATTGGATAGGCTCCGTGCGTCGTGTGCCTTCAACGGCGACGCTTGGGGCGAAGTTCCCCGACGACGTTCCATTGCGCGCCGGCGCCGGCTAAGACCCGCCCATGCGCCTCGCCTTCCTCGGCACCCCGGACTTCGCCGTCTCCGCGCTCGCGGCCCTCGTGGCGGCGGGCCATGAGGTGGCCTGCGTCTTTTCCCAGCCGCCCGCGCCGCGTGGTCGCGGCCACGAGCTGAAGCCGTCGCCGGTGCAGGCCTTCGCCGAGGCGCACGCTATCCCCGTGCGCACGCCGGCCTCCATGCGCGATCCCGCGGAGATCGAGGCTTTCGCGGCGCTGAACCTGGACGCCGCGGTCGTGGTGGCGTTCGGCCAGATCCTGTCGGGCGTCGTGCTCGAGGCCCCGCGCCTCGGTTCCTACAATGTGCACGCCTCGCTGCTGCCGCGCTGGCGGGGCGCCGCGCCGATCCAGCGCGCCATCATGGCCGGCGACAAGGTCACCGGGGTCCAGGTGATGCGGATGACCGAAGGCCTGGACGAGGGGCCGGTGCTGGCCACCGCTACCGTGCGGATCGATGCGCTGGAGATCGCCGGCACGCTGCACGACCGGCTGGCGGTCGCCGGCGCGGACCTGGTCGTGCGGACCCTGGCGCAGATCGAGGCCGGGACCGCCGTGGCGGTTCCCCAGGCCGACGAGGGCGTGACCTACGCGAAGAAGATCAGCCCGAAGTTCACCCGGCTGGATTGGGCCAAGCCCGGTCCGGTGCTGGACGGCAAGATTCGCGGCCTGTCGCCGTTCCCCGGCGCCTGGTTCGAGCTGCCCACCGACAAGGGCCCGGTGCGGGTCAAGGCGCTGCTGTCGGCCTTCGAGGATGCGGCGGGGGAGCCTGGTGTGACCCTGGACGACCGCCTGCTTGTCGGGACCGGGCAGGGCGCGGTGCGGCTGCTGCGGTTGCAGCGCGAGGGCAAGGGTCCGCAGGACGCCGAAGTCTTCCTGCGCGGCAATGCCGTGCCGGCCGGGACGAAGCTCGCCTGATGCCCCGCTACCGCCTCCTGATCGAATACGATGGCCGACCCTATCACGGATTTCAGGCGCAGACGGCGCTGCCCTCAGTGCAGGGCGCGCTGGAAGCGGCGATCCGGAAGTTTTGTGGCGAGACGCTGCGGGTGAGCGCCGCGGGGCGCACGGACACAGGCGTGCACGCCACCGGCCAGGTCGTCCACGTCGACCTCGCCAAGGACTGGCCGGCCGACACCGTGCGCAACGCCGTGAACTTCCACCTGATCCCCGAGCCCATCGCCGTGCTGTCGGCCGAGGTGGCGGTCGGCGACTGGCACAGCCGGTTCTCGGCGACCGGGCGGCGCTACCGCTACCGGATCCTGAACCGCGTGAGCCCGCCGGCCCTGGACCAGGGCCGCGTCTGGCATGTGAAGAAGCCGCTGGACGCCGACGCCATGCACGCGGCCGCCCAAGTGCTGGTCGGCCACCACGACTTCACCACCTTCCGCGACCTGGCGTGCCAGGCGAAGTCGCCGAGGAAGACCCTGGACGTGGCCGACGTGCGCCGCGAGGGCGACGAAGTGATCCTGGAGTTCGCCTCCCGCTCGTTCCTTCACCGCCAGGTCCGCAGCATGACCGGCACGATCGCCGAGGTCGGCGTCGGGCGCTGGTCGAAGGCGGACGTCGTGGCGGCGCTGGAAGCCCGCGACCGTCGCGCCTGCGGACCTGTCGCGCCTGCGGAGGGGCTGTACCTGACGGGCGTCAGCTACTGATCGCGCGGATATAAGCGATGGCCTGCGCGTGGAGTCGCTCCGGGGAGTCGGTTGCGCTGTCCAGAACCAGGTGAGGTTCGGCCCAAGGTTCG
The DNA here is from genome assembly GCA_036383735.1 of Phenylobacterium sp. Taxonomy (GTDB): domain Bacteria; phylum Pseudomonadota; class Alphaproteobacteria; order Caulobacterales; family Caulobacteraceae; genus Phenylobacterium. The sequence continues at coordinate 12,842 of DASVNS010000210.1, forward strand.
AACTCCCGGGTTCGCGCGTCCACCTGTTCCCAGGTGATTTCGGACATTCCGGGGATCGCCCGCACACGCGCCTCGATGCGCCGCTGGTGGAGTCCGCGGTCAGAACAGACCACTTCTATAAATGCGAGGCTTGCGTCATGGGCGGCGGAGAGCTCACGCCACATGGCCCGCGCGGACTCCACGGGGTTCACGGCATCCGCGACGGCAGACAGGCCGGCCTTCAGTTGCTCGCCAGCGAGCGCTACTGCAACATCATAGGCTGCGATGCCAGTGGCACTACGTTCCAGTCCGGAGCGCCACATGGCCGCCTCGATTGGATCGACGGAGATGATCGCGGCGGGAAGCTGGCGCGCCACACCTTCCGCGACCGAGCTCTTGCCGGCGCCGGGCAATCCCCCCAACACCACGAGGACCGGGCGCGTCTCGGCCAACGGTCTAACCGAAATACCGCGCGATGATCCGCGCGTAGACCCGCTGGAGGGTGCGGATCTCGTCGACAGGCGCGCGTTCGTCCACCTGGTGCATGGTTTTCCCGACCAGGCCCACCTCGATCACCGGGCACAGGGCGCGGATGAACCGGGCGTCGGACGTGCCGCCGCTGGTGGAGAGCTCTGGCGCGGCGCCGG
>DASVNS010000211.1:0-6499 GCA_036383735.1 Phenylobacterium sp.
CAGGACGTGCCTGTGGCGATTTCGGCGTTTACGGACGAACGGCGCGAGATCGTCGGGATCAATACGATCCAGGATATGACCAACTTCACGCCGGGGCTGGTTTACAACAGCTCGACCGACCGGATCTCGCTCCGCGGCGTCGGACGCCTGACGAACGTGCTGACCGGCGACGCGGCGGTAGCCAACTACAATGACGGCGTCTACGAGACCTTTGCCGTGCAGGCGGGCCGCTCGACCCTGTTCCTGGATCGCGTGGAAGTCCTGCGCGGGCCCCAGGGCACGCTCTATGGCCGAAACTCCATCGGCGGCGCCATCAACCAGATTTCAAAGCGCCCGACCGAGGACTGGTATGCCGAGGTGCGCGCAAGCGCCGGCAACTACGAGCACGGGGTCGTGGAGGGCGCGATCTCCGGCCCGATCACCGACAACATCCAGTTCCGGCTAGCCGCCAACTGGGAGCGCCAGACCAAGGGCTGGGTGGACAACCTCGTGCCCGGCATGCCCGGCGAAGGCGGCGTCAGGAACGAGTGGTTCGGCGAAGCCCAGATCCAGGGCAAGTTCTTCGACGACAAGCTGGAGGTCTGGGCGAAGTACGGCCAGGGCGTCTGGCATAACGGCGCCGGCGGCCCGGGCAGCCAGTCGGAAGGCTGGACCAACGGCCCCTACCCGAACTTCGAGTTCGGCCCCGATGGCATCCAGATCAACTCCGGCTACGCCTGCAGCACCGGCTTCGGCGTGACGAACATCGTGAACCCATCGCCGGCCGGCTGCGCCAACCCGCAGTACGATCCGAACGGCCGCTCCAAAGATGCCGCGCGCACGATGGCCCGGGTAATCCCGTACCAGGTGCGTTTGCCGGTCTACAACACCGAGGCGATCCACGTGACGTGGCACGCCAAGGATTTCGACATCAAATACGTCACCGGCGGGGTGAACTACCACTACGTGCTCACCGGTCCCAACGAGACGGCGAGCGGGAATCTTGGGCGCAACTCATCGGCGACGCCGGTCACCGCCTTCACGCTGGCGAGCGGCGCGCGGGTCTTCCCCACAGAATCCTTCGCCTATCGTGAGTACAACCAGTTCTGGAGCCATGAGCTCAACCTCGTCTCCACCTGGGACAAGCCGGTCCAGTACGTGCTTGGTGGTTATTACTTCAACCAGCACGTAGCCCAGCCGGTCTTTACCGACATCGCGCAGCAGTCCGAGTGGAACGGGCCCTTCCTCGCTCCTGGGTTCTTCTGCGCGGCGACGGGCGGCGTATGCGCGCCGGCCGCAGGGACCCACCGCTACGACAACCGGCCGCGCTCGGAGTCCACGTCCTACGCCTTCTTTGGCCAAACCGACTGGGCCATCAACCCGCAGTGGAAGGCGACCCTGGGCCTGCGCTACTCGCATGACCGCAAGGAGGGTATCGAGCAGGTGCGCCTGATCTGCTGGGGCGCCCCGACCTGCTACGGCGTTCCTGGAGAGGTCTTCGGCGCCAACATCCCGGCCGCCGACATTACTGCCCTCGCGGTGCCCTTCCCGCCGGCCAACAACCTGCCGCGCGGTATCGTGACGCCGACCACCGTCGATCCGGTGACCGGCTTCTCGCGACGCAACTACGACGCCAGTTGGCAGGCGACCACGGGCACGGCGGGCATCGAATGGCAGCCCGACGAAGACACGAACACCTACTTCAAGTACAGCCGTGGCTATAAGTCGGGCGGGTACTACGTGGGGATCTTCACCTTCCTGGCCCCCGATGCCTACGCCCAGAAGGAAAGCGTCGACTCGTTCGAGCTCGGCCTGAAGAAGAACTTCGGCAGCCGCCTGCAAACCAACTTCGCGACCTACTACTACAAGTACGAGAACCTGCAGGTGCCGCTCGCCGTGTTCAGCGGCGGCCAGGTCGCGACGAACTTCTACAACGTGCCCAAGTCCATCTCGAAAGGCTTCGAGGCCGAAATCACCTGGCTGCCGATCGAAAACCTGCAGATCCTGTTCAGCTATTCCTACAACGACGCCTACGTGAAGAAGGGCACTGCCATCGACATCGCGGACCCGGCCGCCGTCGATCCCAGCGCCACTCCGACCGGACCGCTGACCGTCTGCACCCCCACCGCGACGGGCACACCGCCCTGCGACCCGTGGATCGTTCCGGGCATCGGCATCCTGTCGCGGACCCAGAACCTGAAGGGCAACAGGCTGCCCAACGCGCCCAAGAACAAGTTTGCGGTCAACGCCAACTACACGTTGCGCGACATGTTCGGCGGCGACATCGTGGGCTCGCTCAGCATCTTCTACCGCGACACCCAGTACGGCACCCTGTTCACGCGCTCCTTCAACAAGGCGCCGGACTGGTGGCAGACTGACGCCCGCGTGACCTGGACGTCCGCGGACGACCGCAACCGGGTCATCGTGTTTGGGAAGAACCTGTTCAACAACCTGCAGTACGACGCCGGCGCGGTGGGGGCCCGGTTCGTGGGCACCAACATCGATCCGACGACCCTTGCGCCAGTGCGTGTGAACCAGGGCACCTTCAGCACCTATTCCGTCGCGCCGCCGCGGACCTTCGGCATCGAGGTCCAGCACAAGTTCTTCTAAGCCGAAGTCTCGATCCTACTTTTGATCCGATCTGGCTCGCCGCGATCCACCCGCTCAAGGGGATCGCGGCGAGCCTTCTTCGTTCTCGGACGGGCGATGGCCGCGGATAGGCCCCCGCTCTCGCCCGACCTACCTGGACGCCGCCAGCACCTTCTCGACCTGAGCGGTCCATGCCGCGTCGGTCTCCGGAGTCCAGTGCTCGCCCGCGCGGTCGCGGCAGACGTCCCGCACGATCCAGAAAAACCGATCGAACAGCTCATTCGGAGTGCCGAAGCCATCGTGGTTCACCCGCTCCGCCCGCACCATATTGGCTTGGTAGAGGCCGGCGGGGTTCATCATGCAGTCGAAGACCATGGTCAGCATCTCGGCCCGGACGGCGCCCGTGACGTCGCCCCAGAATCGCGCCTCGGTCTCCGGGAACTCCGCGAACAGCCGCGCGAAGATGTCGGCGGCGGGGTCGCCCACCTGCTCCAGCGACGCGGCGACGAGATCGACGCTCATAGCGCAGCCTCGATGGCGCGGGTGACTTCGGCGTCCAGCGGCTCCGTGCGCGAGCCGAACGCGCGGATCGCCTCGCCGCGCTTGCCGATCAGGATCTTGTGGAAATTCCAGGCCGGCGTCGCCGCGTCGCCGAGTTCCTTCTCGGCCCACTTGTAGAACGGGTGGGCCTCTTCTCCGACGACGTCCACCTTGGAGGTCATCGGGAAATCGATGCCGAAGGTGGTGCTGCAGAAGGTCTGGATCTCCGCCTCGGTCCCCGGCTCCTGTCCCATGAACTGGTTGCAGGGCACGCCCAGGACCACCAGGCCCTTGTCCCTGTATTGGGAATAAAGCTTCTCCAGACCGTCGTACTGGGGCGTGAGCCCGCACTTGGACGCCGTGTTCACGACCAGCACGACCTTGTCCCGCAACGTGCTGAGCGGCAGCTCGCCGCCCGCGATCTTGTCGAAGCTGTATTCGTAGGCACTGGACATCGGCGCACTCCCCTCAGGTTTGGGGCAAGCCTAGCGTCCTTACGCGGCCTCCGCCAACGCCTGTTCCACGGCCACGGCGAGGTCGAGCGCCGCGATGGCCTCCTCCACCGTGACGATCGGCCGGGGCGCTTCGCCCCGGACCGCCTGCAGGAACCCCTCGACGCTCGCGCCCAGGGGGTCGCCGGCAGCGGGCGTCTCGGCGAAGTCGGAGTTCAGCGCGAAAGGCGTCGTGTTGCGGAAGGTCCGAGCCATGAAGTCGATCTCGACCTCGCCGGACGGATAGACGATCCGCATCGTCCGCTTCCGCGTCTCGGCCAGCCTGGAGACGTCCAACACCACGGTGAAGCCGCTGTCGAAGCTGACGTCGGCCCGAACGGCGTCCCAGACCCCATCGGAACCGCGGATGCCCTCCGCCTCGGCGGTCACGGGCTCGGCAGCGGCGATGGCGAGGCAGAGGTCGATGTCGTGCACCATCAGGTCCAGCACCGCCGAGACGTCACGGCTGCGATCGGACGGCGGGCCATGGCGCAGGGCCTCCAGCAGCAGCGGCTGCTCGGGCACGTCCAACAGCCCCATGGCGCGGAACACCACCCGCTCCTGATGCCCGCAGGCGACCACCAGCCGCTTGGCCGCGGCGGCGGCCCGCACCTTCTCGGCCTGGGCCACGGCGATGCCGATCGGCTTTTCCACATAGACCGGCTTGCCGGCCGCGATGGCGGCCAGGGCGTGCTCGGCATGGTGGCTGGCGGGCGAGGCGACCGTCACCACGTCCACCTCGGCCAGGAACGCGTCCAGGTCGACAAAGGCGCGACCGCCGAGCGGCATCGCCACCGCCGCCGCGCGCTGCGGATGGATGTCGTAGACACCCGCGAAGCTGACGCCCGGAAGGCGGGCGTACTGCCGGGCATGATAGCCCCCGAAGACGCCCGCCCCGATGACCCCGCCGCGCAAAGTGTCGCTCATGGTCTGGCCGTTAGCACGCGCCGCGACCTCGACGCCACCCAACGGGAGCCGTACATCTGTTTGAAAGCCCCCGAGAGGCGAGAGGAAGCCCGATGACCAAGGTCCGCGAGATCCGCTTGAAGAGCCGGCCGACTGGCCTGCCGACCCCCGGCAATTTCGAGCTGGCGACTCTGGAGCTGCCGGCGCCGGCCGACGGGGAGGTCCAGGTCAGAAACCTCTGGATGACGGTCGACCCCTACATGCGGGGCCGCATGAACGACGTGAAGAGCTACAGCCCGCCCTTCGCGCTGGGCAAGGCCATGGAAGGCGGCGCCATCGGCGAAGTCACCGCCTCGAACAGCCCGACCCTCAACGTCGGCGACCTCGTCCAGTCGGGGTTCGGCTGGCGGGAAGGCTTCAACGCTCCGGCCGGCCAGATGCAGAAGCTGGACCCCCGCGGCCTTCCGCCCCAGGCCTTCCTCGGCGCCGCCGGGATGCCCGGCCTGACCGCCTATGCCGGCCTGCTTCGGATCGCGGGGCTCAAGGACGGCGACGTGGTCTTCGTGTCCGGCGCTGCGGGCGCCGTGGGCTCGATGGTCGCCCAGATCGCCAAGGCCAAGGGTCACACCGTGATCGGCTCGGCGGGCGGACCCGAGAAGGTGGCGTTCCTCAAGGAGATCGGCGTCGACCACGCGATCGACTACAAGGCCGAGACGAACCTGAACACCGCGCTGGCGGCGGCAGCGCCCGATGGCGTCGACGTCTATTTCGACAACGTCGGCGGCCCGCACCTGGAGGCGGCGCTCAACTCGGCCAACCTGTTCGCCCGTTTCGCCATCTGCGGGATGATCTCGATCTACAACGCCACCGAGCCGCCCCCCGGCCCGCGGAACCTGGCCCAGCTGATCGGCAAGAACATCCGCATGCAGGGCTACATCGTTTCACACCACTTCGACCTGATGCCCACCTATGTCGAGGAGCTTTCCGGCTGGGTGAAGGCGGGCAAGGTCACCTGGAAGGAGACCGTCCACCACGGGATCGAGAAGGCCCCCGACGCCTTCATCGGCCTGTTCTCGGGCGAGAACCTGGGCAAGATGCTGGTCAAACTCGCATAGGACGTTGGTCCGCGACGGATCAGAGGCTAGAACCCCTGCTCCTCCCATCCCAGTACCTGGAGCTCGGCCGTGCCGCGCCTGTTCAGCGCCTATGTGATCGTCGACTGGAGCGCGGCGGCCAAGCCGACCACCGGGGCTGATTCCGTCTGGATCGGCGTGCTGAAGCGCGACATCCGCTTCCGCATGGCGTTCGAGAGTTTCAACCCCGCCACCCGGGCTGAGGCCGAGACGCGCCTGACGGCGATCCTCGACGATCTGCGCAAGCGGGGCGAGCGGGCCTTGGTGGGCTTCGATTTCCCGCTGGGTTTCCCGCGGGGTTTCTCGGCCGCGCTGAAGCTGCCTGGCGAGCAGCCGTGGCGGGCGACCTGGGATCAGGTCAACAAGATGGTCAAGGACAAGGCCGACAACACCAACAACCGCTTCGGTGTCGGCTCCGAGATCAACCGCCGGCTGACCGGCGGCCCCTTCCCGTTCTGGGGCTGCCCGCCGAAGGACACCCTGACCACGCTTCAGCCGAAGCGCACCCGCAACCACGGGCCCGACGACCTGCCCGAGTTCCGGCACGCCGACCTGGCCGCCAAGGGCGCCGCCTCGATCTGGAAGCTCTACTACAACGGCTCCGTCGGAGGCCAAGCGATCCTGGGCATTCCCTTCGTTCGCCGGTTGAAGCTGGCGCGCGGAGAAGACGTCGTGAAGGCTTGGCCGTTCGAGACCGGGTTCAAGGCGCTGACCGAGGCTGACCTCGCGGGCGTCGAGGCCGTGGTCGCCGAGGTCTATCCCTCGATGCTGAAGCCACAGGGTGCGCCTGGCGAGGTCAAGGACCTGACCCAGGTGCGAACCACGGCCGAGCACTTCGCGCGCCTGGACGAGGCCAACAAG
>DASVNS010000212.1:0-4935 GCA_036383735.1 Phenylobacterium sp.
GGTGGGCGTCCAGCACACCGTCCAGCGCGCCTTCGTCGAATCCCTCGGCCTCTATCGCGTCGCGGAGGGCTCCGCCGCCACCTATGCCGAGGTGGCGTGGCGGCCGAGCGCCCGGTTGCGGGTGGTCGGCGGGTTGCGCGGGGAAGGCTACGTCTATCGGGTCCGGGCCCTGGATGCGCCCGCGGCGGCGCTGGGCGAGGGCTCGGGCCATGCCAGCATCCTCTCGCCGAAGGTCAACGTCGCCTACGCCTTGTCCGACGACTTCGAGGTCTACGGCGCCTGGGGCCGGGGCTTTCACTCCAACGACGTGAGAGGCGCCGTCACCGCGACCCCCGTGCCGGTCCTGGTGGCCGGAACGGGCGAGGAAATCGGCGCGCGCTTCCAGCGCAAGGGTCTGACCCTGACGACGACCTACTGGTGGCTGTCGGTCGGCAGCGAACTGAAGTTCATCGGCGACTCGAACGCGGTGGAGCCGACCGGCGCCAGCCGGCGCCACGGCTATGAGATCGTCGGCTTCTGGCGGCCCCGCCCCTGGCTCGCCATCGATGCGAACTACACCGCAAGTCACGCTCGCTACGACAACGGCGACTACATCCCGAATGCGTTCGAAAACGCCGCCTCGGTTGGTCTCTCGGCGGTCTCCGAAAACTGGGAGGCGAGCCTGCGCCTGCGTCATCTGGGCCCCTACCCGCTGATCGAGAACAACTCCATCCGGGACAAGGGCAGCAATGTCGTCAACCTGCGGGGCGCGTGGAAGAACCGCGGGGTCGAGCTCTACGCAGAGGTCCTGAACGCCCTGGACAGCCGCGACAAGGACATGGCCTACCAATATGAGTCCTTCATTCCCGGTATCGACTCCGCCCCCGTCGATGGACGGCTGAGTCGGGTCGTCGAGCCCCGAACGGTCCGCGTCGGCGCGAAGTACAATTTCTGACTCGGCCCGCCGGATCGGCGTCGACCGCGATTGACACTTGGGGGCGAGTTGCTTAGCTCGCCCCCGATGGTCCATCCGCGAGGATGGTGAAAAGGGAATGCCGTACGGGGTCCGTCCCAACTCGGCAGCTGCCCCCGCAACTGTAGGCGGAGAACGGCACGTCCACACGCCACTGGGCCCGAGAGGTCCTGGGAAGGCGGACGAGCCGCGTCTGATCCGCGAGCCAGGAGACCTGCCATCGGAAGACGACTGCGATGCCGGGCGGGGCGCCTCGGCGGCGGCGATGCCTTGAGCATCTCACCTCGGGCGCGTCTCGAGGGCGGTCGGCGTCCCACATTCGCGTCCCCGGACGCATCGTGGAGGATCGTCGATGGCCGAGAGCGCACAGGCACGTGCCCCAGAAGTCTGCATCCACGTCTGCGTGACCTGCAAGGCCGACGAGGTCTGCGAGGGCGACGCCGAGCGCCCAGGGCTGCGGTTCCGCCGCGCGCTCGACGCGGCGCTCGGCGGCAGCCCCGACGCGGAATGGCTGGAGGTGCGCGAGGTTTCGTGCTTGGCCTCGTGCGAGCACGGCTCCGCCGCCGCCATCTCGATGGCCGGCAAGTGGAGCTATCTGCTAGGTCGCCTCGGCGCGCACAAGGCGGCCGATCTCCTGACCTACGCCCGCAGTTACCGCGCCTCGAAGACCGGCCTGGTTCTGCCCTCCAAGCGTCCCGCTTCCCTGCACGACGTCGTGCTTGGTCGGATGCCCTCACTTATCCCTGTTGCTGAGGACCACGCATGACCGTCGGACGCCAGACCGCCAAGACACCGGTCACCATCATCACGGGCTTCCTGGGCGCCGGGAAGACGACCCTGGTCCGAAACCTGCTGGAACAGGCCGCCGGCCGTCGCCTGGCCGTCATCGTCAACGAGTTCGGCGAGCAGGGCGTCGACGGCGAGACGCTCAAGTCGTGCGGCTTGGAAGGCTGCGCCGAGGTCGACATCGTCGAACTGGCCAACGGCTGTCTCTGCTGCACGGTCGCCGACGACTTCGTGCCGACGATGGAAGCTCTGATGGCGCGCGACGAGCCGCCCGAGCACATCCTGATCGAAACCTCCGGCCTCGCATTGCCAAAGCCGCTCCTGAAGGCCTTCGGCTGGCCCACGGTCCGCTCGCGCCTGACCGTCAACGGCGTCATCGCGGTAATCGATGGGCCAGCCGTAGCCGCCGGCCGTTTCGCTGACGATGTCGAGGCGGTCGCCGCGCAGCGCGCGCTGGATCCGAGCGTGGACCACGACAACCCGCTGGCCGAGGTCTACGAGGACCAGCTGTCCGCGGCGGACCTGGTGATCCTCAACAAGACCGACCTGCTCACGCCGGAGCAGGTGGCCCAGGTCAGCCGGCAGGTGGCGGCCGCCCTGCCCCGCGCCGTGAAGGTGACCCCCGCGCGGGAGGGCAAAGTCGATCTCGCCGCCCTGCTCGGCCTGCAAGCCGCCGCCGAAGACGACCTCGACGCGCGCCCCTCGCACCACGACGGCGCCGACGATCACGAGCACGACGACTTCGAGAGCTTCGTGGTCGCCGTCCCGGAAATCGCCGAGCCGGAGGGCTTCGTCGCACGGCTGAAACCGCTCGTGGAAGCGCACGACATCCTGCGGATGAAGGGCTTCATCGCTGTGGCCGGCAAGCCCATGCGGCTCGAAGTGCAAGGCGTCGGCGAGCGCTTTCGCCAGCAGTTCGACCGGCCCTGGGTCAAGGACGAGCCTCGTCGCGGCCATCTGGTGGTAATCGGGCGCGCCGGCTTGGACCGCGCCGCCATCCAGGCCGGGATTCTCGGCTGACTCTATGCACCTGCTCGTCCGGGAACAGCGCTCGCTCGACGAGACCGAGGTCGCCGAAGATCTCGGCCAGAGCCCGGCCGACCTCGTCTTCCTGTCGTTCTCCGACGCCGACCTTAGCTCGCTAGCCGCCGCTTGGGCGCAGCTCGGCGCCGAGCGGCCGAGCCTGCGGCTGGCGAACCTGGCGCGCCTGCGCCACCCGATGTCCGTCGATCTCTATGTCGATCAGGTGATCGGCCAGGCCAGGGCCGTCGCCGTGCGGCTGATCGGCGGGCTCGACTACTGGCGCTACGGTTGCGAGGAGCTGTCCGCGGCCTGCCGGGTGAAAGGCATTCCGCTGGCGCTCCTGCCCGGCGACGCCCGGCCCGACCCGCGACTTGCGGCGCTCTCCAGCCTGCCGGCCGCGCAGTTGGCAACGCTAGACCTTTACCTGCGCGAAGGCGGTCCGCGGAACGCCGCCGCGGCGCTGCAGCTCATTGCCGCCGCCGCGGGCCTGGCCGAACCGCCGATCGAGCCACCCGTGCGCCTCCCGGAATGCGGCGAGCACGCGCTGGCGGCCGCTGCGCCAGACGGCGCCCCGCTCGCCGCGATCGTCTTCTACCGCTCGCATCTCGTCTCCGGCGACACGGCCCCGATCGAGGCCATGGCAGAGGCCTTGTCGGCCCGCGGTCTCGGCGTGCGCGCCGTCTACGTCACAAGCCTCAAGGCCCCGGAGCCGGCGGCTTTCGTCGCCGATGTGCTGAGGCGCTGGCGACCAGCCGTGGTGCTGAACGCCACCGGCTTCTCCGCGCGTGGCGACGACGGGCGCGGCTCGCCGCTGGACGCCGCCGATGCGCCGGTCCTGCAGTTGATCCTCTCGGGCGCGGCCCAGGCCGACTGGTCGGCCTCGACGCGCGGCCTCAGCCCGGCGGACCTGGCGATGCAGGTCGTGCTGCCGGAGCTCGACGGCCGGCTCGCGGCCACGGCGATCTCCTTCAAGGCCGACCGCGAGGCCTCGGCGGAGCTGCAGTTCACGGCCAAGGCTCACCAGCCGGATCCCGCCCAGGTGGACCTCGCCGCCGATCGCGCCGCGGGCTGGGCGAGGCTCGCCCGGACGCCGGCCGCGGAGCGCCACGTCGCGGTGGTGCTCTCCGACTATCCTGGCGCGGTGGGCCAGGTTGGCCACGCCGTGGGGCTGGACACCTTCGCCAGCCTGGACGTGATCTCCGCCTTGCTCCGGGACGCCGGTTACGACTGCGGCGACCTGGCCGTTGACGCCGGCCGCGCGCTTCGCGAGCGCGCCACCCGCCCGTTGCTGTCGCTCGAACGCTACGCCGAGCTGTTCACGGAGCTGCCGCTCGCGTTGCAGGCGCGGGTCCGCGACACCTGGGGCGAGGCGGCGGCCGATCCCGCCGTCGTCGAGGGCGCCTTCGCGCTGCCGATCCTGCGCCGCGGGCGGTTGCTGTTGGCCGTGCAGCCGAACCGGGCGGCGGAGGCCGAGCACCAGGCCGCCTATCACGACCCCGACCTGCCGCCGCGCCACGGCTATGTGGCCTTCTACCTGTGGCTGCGGCGCGAGGCGCAGATCCACGCCATGGTCCACCTGGGCGCCCACGGCTCGCTGGAGTGGCTGCCCGGCAAGGCCGCGGCGCTCTCGGCCGACTGCTTCCCGGCCGCCCTGATCGGCGGGACGCCGGTGGTCTATCCCTTCATCGTCAACAACCCCGGCGAGGCCGCACCGGCCAAGCGCCGGTTGGGCGCGGTTCTGATCGGCCACCTCACGCCGCCGCTGAAGTCCGCGGGCGCGCATGGCGCGGCCCTCGAGCTGGAACGGCTGATCGACGAGTACGCCGCCGCCGACGGGCTCGACAACCGCCGCGGCGAACTGCTGCGCCTTGAGATCCTCGAGCGCGCCGAGGCCTGTGGCCTGCTGTCCGAGAGCGGCTGCGAGCGCGGGGCCTCGGATGAAGAGACACTGTCGCGGCTCGACGCCTACCTGTGCGACGTCAAGGACCTGCAGATCCGCGACGGCCTGCACGTCTTCGGCCAGGCGCCGGGCTCCGAGCGACGAGATGCGCTGCTCGACGCCCTGCAGCGGTCGAGCCCCGAGCTTCCGCAGGTGGAGCTCGCGCGCCGGCTCGACGCCTGCGCCGCCGCCGAACGCGAGGCCCTGCGGGCCGCGCTGGACGGCCGCTTCATCC
>DASVNS010000213.1:0-4123 GCA_036383735.1 Phenylobacterium sp.
ACGCCCTGGTTGCCGTCCAGCACGGCGACGGCGCCGTCCAGCACGCGCAGCGAACGTTCCACCTCGATGGTGAAGTCCACGTGCCCGGGGGTGTCGATGATGTTGAGGCGCTTGCCTTCCCAGAAGGCGGTCGTCGCGGCCGACGTGATCGTGATGCCGCGTTCCTGCTCCTGCTCCATCCAGTCCATGGTGGCCGCGCCATCGTGGACTTCACCGATCTTATGGCTCTTGCCGGTGTAGTAGAGGATCCGCTCCGTCGTCGTGGTCTTGCCGGCGTCGATATGCGCCATGATACCGAAGTTTCGGTAATCTTCGATTTTGTGAATGCGGGGCATAGCGGATGCTCTGCGAAAAGGATGTGTGCGGGAGGCTGAACGAACGGCGCGGGCGGTTTATCTCAAACCGCCCGCGCCGGAAAGCTCACTTGGAAAGTCGGGCTTACCAGCGGTAGTGCGAGAACGCCCGGTTGGCTTCGGCCATCTTGTGCGTGTCTTCACGCTTCTTGACGGCGGCGCCGCGGTTCGAGGAGGCGTCCAGCAGCTCGCCGGCCAGCTTCTCGGTCATGGTGTTCTCGCCGCGCTTGCGCGCCGCGCTGATCAGCCAGCGGATGGCCAGCGCCTTGCGGCGCTCGGGACGCACTTCCACGGGGACCTGGTAGGTCGCGCCGCCGACCCGGCGGGAGCGGACTTCGATGGCCGGGGCCACGTTTTCCAGGGCGGTGTGGAAGGTATCCAGCGGACCCAGATCCTTGCGGCGGTTTTCCAGGATATCGAAGGCGCCATAGACGATCGTCTCGGCGACGGCCTTCTTACCTTCGTACATCACGTAGTTCATGAACTTGGTGACGACGAGATCCCCGAACTTCGGATCCGGGAGGACTTGACGTTTATCTGCGCGACGGCGGCGGGACATCTCTGAATTCCTTACTTCGGACGCTTGGCGCCGTAGAGCGAGCGACGCTGGCGACGATCCTTGACGCCTTGCGTGTCGAGCACGCCGCGCAGGATGTGATAACGGACGCCGGGCAAGTCCTTCACGCGGCCGCCACGGATCAGGACCACCGAGTGTTCCTGCAGGTTGTGGCCTTCGCCGGGGATGTAGCACACAGCTTCGATGCCGGTGGTCAGACGGACCTTGGCGACCTTACGCAGAGCCGAGTTCGGCTTCTTCGGGGTCGTGGTGTACACCCGGGTGCAGACGCCGCGGCGCTGCGGGCAACCCTTCAGGGCCGGGACCTTGTTCCGCGCCGGCTTATTCTGCCGGGGCTTACGGATGAGCTGGTTAACTGTCGGCATCTAGTCTCGCTTGCGTGGAGGCGTGTGCCGTTTGGCCGAGGCGCCTCAGTTGGGGTCGTTGTGGTCGTCCGAGGCTTCCCGATGAGACGCAAAAACTCGCCGGGGCGCCTTGGCGGCGTTCCGACGGGAGCGGTTCATCGGAGCCGGGAGGAATCCCCGGCCTCGAAAGAGCGCGCTACATAGTCGGGAAGGGCCGTCTCGTCAATCTGCGTGCCGCGCCCTCCGCCAGATGCCTGGCGGCCATGAATTCGCCTCGCGAGCGCCCCTTCCCTAAGGTGCAGCTTTCGCGGGATGCAAGGAGCGTTGATGCCGGCGGCGGACGGGAGCCGGAGGTTTGGGATCGTGGCGGCTTCACTGGCCGGGCACGCCTTGCTCGTGACCCTGCTCATGCTCCACGCACCGCGTCTGCGCATGCCGGAAATGCGGTCCGGCCCGCCCGAGCCGATCATTCCGATCCTGATCATGCCGCGGACGCCGCCGTCGGCGTCGGCGACCGACGGCAAGCCGACGCCCATTCGCCTGCATCGCCGGCAGACCCGCTTCTCCGAGCCGCCTCCGCCGGTCGCTCCGCTGGTGGCGCCGAGCACGCCGGCGACATCGCGCCCGGCTTCCGCCGGCGAGGCGAAGACCCTGGCGATCCCGTCGTACGACGATGCGCTCGCCGCGAACGCCCGCAATGCGCTGCGGAGCCGACGCAATTGCGACGACCCGAACCTATCTCGGGCGGAGCGGGAAGCTTGCCAGGAGCGGGCCTTTGGCGGCGCACGCGACGCGCCGACGCTGGGGCTGGGCATCGAAGCCGGCAAGGCTTCGGACCTCGCGCGCGCCGGCCTGCGCAAGGCGCAGGACTACGGCTACAAGCGCGCGCCCGGCGGCCCAGGCACGAGCGGCTCAGGCTACGACGCCGGCCGTATCGCCTCGCCCGGCGCGCCGAACATGGGCATGGGCGGGTCTCCCCAGGACATCGGCGGCGTCGCGGGCGACACTGGCCGCCACGAGGCCAAGGTCCCGTTCTGAGCCCCCCGTCAGGCGCAAACGAAACGGCCCGGGATTGCTCCCGGGCCGCTCGCTACGCGTGACTGTACTGGAGAGGTTTAGCCGTCGATGGTCTCGGCGACCGCGGCATCGGCGATCTCGGACGGCAACGGTTCCATGGCCTCCTCACGGCTGGCCGTCAGGGCTTCGTCGCGCTTGGCGGCGATCCGCTGCAGGTTCCGCAGGTAGGAGCCCGTGCCCGCCGGGATCAGGCGACCCACGATCACGTTCTCCTTGAGGCCTTCCAGGGTGTCGCTCTTGCCCTGGACCGAAGCTTCGGTGAGCACGCGCGTGGTCTCCTGGAACGAGGCCGCCGAGATGAAGCTGCGGGTCTGCAGCGACGCCTTGGTGATCCCGAGCAGCACCGGTTGGGTCAGCGCCGGACGGCCGCCACGGGCTTCGGCCTTGGCGCTTTCGTCCTCGACCTCCTGCTTGTCCAGGTGGTCGCCCTTCAGCAGGCCGGTGTCGCCCGGCTCGAGGATCTCGACCTTCTGCAGCATCTGACGGACGATCGTCTCGATGTGCTTGTCGTTGATCGGCACGCCTTGCAGTCGGTAGACTTCCTGGATCTCGTTCACCAGGAACTCGGCCAGCGCCTCGATGCCCAGGATCCGCAGGATATCGTGCGGGTCCGGGTTGCCGTCGATGATGTACTCGCCCTTGCGGATCACGTCGCCGTCGTGGACCGCGATGTGCTTGCCCTTCGGGATCAGGAACTCGACCGCATCGCCGCCATCCTCGGGGGTGATCTTGATGCGGCGCTTGTTCTTGTAGTCCTTGCCGAACTCGACGCGCCCGTCCATCTCGGCGATGACCGCGCAGTCCTTCGGACGCCGGGCTTCGAACAGCTCGGCCACCCGCGGCAGACCGCCGGTGATGTCGCGGGTCTTGGCGCTTTCCGTGGGGATCCGCGCCATGATCTCGCCCGGCTTCACCTCGTCGCCGTCGCTGATGGAGAGGATGGCGCCGACGGGCAGCAGGTAGCGGGCCTCACCGCCGTTCGACAGACGCTTGTAGGCGCCGTCTTCGCCCAGCACCGACATGGCCGGACGCAGGTCCGAACCCTTCGAGCTGGCGCGCCAGTCGATGACCACGCGGTTGGAGATGCCGGTGGCTTCGTCGGCTTCCTCGCGGAACGAGAAGTTCTCGACCAGGTCCTCGAACCGCACCTTGCCGCCCACTTCCGTGATGATCGGGTTGGTGTAGGGGTCCCAGGTGGCGAGGCGTTCGCCGCGCTTCACCTTGCCGCCGTCCTTGACCTGCAGGCGGGCGCCGTACGGCACCTTGTAGGACTCGCGGTCCTTGCCATCGACCTGGACGGTCAGGGTCAGGTTGCGGCTCATCGAGATCAGCCCGCCGTCGGCCGCGATCACGGTGTTGCCGCCCGAGATCCGCGCGGTGCCTTCGTTGGCGCTTTCGAAGAACGACTGTTCAGCCACCTGCGCGGTGCCGCCGATGTGGAAGGTCCGCATCGTCAGCTGGGTGCCGGGCTCGCCGATGGATTGGGCGGCGATGACGCCGACCGCTTCGCCGATGTTCACCGGCGTGCCGCGCGCCAGGTCGCGGCCGTAGCAGGCGCCGCAGACCCCGACCTTGGTGTCGCAGGTCAGGACCGAGCGGATCTTCACCGACTGGACGCCGGAAGTCTCCACCAGGTCGCACATGTTCTCGTCGAGGTAGGTGTCGGCGGGAACCAGCACGTCGCTGGAGTCGGGGTGCTTGATGTCCTCGGCCGCGAAGCGACCCAGGATCCGCAGGCCCAGCGAGACCAGCACGTCGCCGCCCTCGACCAC
>DASVNS010000214.1:0-2972 GCA_036383735.1 Phenylobacterium sp.
AAGGACGCGCCGGTGGTCTTCGTCGGCTATGGCGTCAAGGCGCCCGAGCGCAACTGGGACGACTTCAAGGGCATCGACCTGAAGGGCAAGGTGGCCCTGGTCCTGGTCAACGACCCCGACTTCGAGACGGGCATCGGCGACTTCGGCGGCAAGGCCATGACCTACTACGGCCGCTGGACCTACAAGTTCGAAGAGGCGGCCCGCCGGGGCGCGATCGGTTTCCTGGTCATCCACGAGACCGCGCCTGCCTCCTATGGCTGGGCGACGGTCAAGAACTCCAACGCCGGCGAGATCTTCGAGGTCATCCGCAAAGATCCGCGCCGCGCGCACGCGCCGCTGGAGGGCTGGGTGCAAAGGGACCCGGCCGTGGCGATGCTGAAGGCGGCAGGGCTCGACTTCGAGGCGCTGAAGAAGCAGGCGCAGACCCGCGAGTTCAAGCCGGTGGAACTGAAGGGCGTGACGTTCTCGGCCGACGCCGCCGTCGACGCCCAGAAGGTGGTCTCGCACAACGTGGTGGGCGCCGTCCCAGGCGCGAAGCATCCGAACGAGCGGGTGTTCTACACCGCCCACTGGGATCACCTGGGCGTGGGCCAGCCCGACGCCAAGGGCGACAAGATCTACAACGGCGCCCTCGACAACGCGTCGGGCACGGCGATGTTGCTGGAGCTGGGCCGCGCCTTCGCGAAAGCGCCGAAGCCGGACCGCACCGTGGTCTTCCTGTCGGTCACGGCCGAGGAGAAAGGGTTGCTGGGCTCGGAATACTACGCCTCGGCGCCGCTCTATCCGCTGGCCACCACGGTCGGCGTGATCAACATGGACGGCGTTGGGCCCAGCGGGCTGGCCCGCGATTTCACCACCTCCGGCAACGCCCCGCTTACCCTGCAGGACGAGCTGATCGAGGTGGGCAAGGCCCATGGCCGCAGCTACAGCCCCGACCCGCGCCCGCAAGCCGGCAGCTTCTTCCGATCCGACCACTTCCCGTTCGCGAAGGTCGGCGTGCCTGCGATCAGCTTCGGCGGCGGCGAGGACCTGGTCGTCGGCGGCAGAACCGCGGGCGCCGCCAAGCGGGCGGCCTATACCGCCAACCAGTACCACCAGCCTTCCGACGAGTTCGATCCGAACTGGGATCCCAAGGGGTTCGAAGCAGACGGGACCCTGCTGTTCGACCTGGGACAGAAACTGGCCAACTCCCGGATCTGGCCGGAGTGGAAGCAGGGCGCCGAGTTCAAGGCCGCGCGCGACAGGACCAAGGCGCAGCGGAAGTAGCGGCTTCAACGTCGCCGCC
Organism: Phenylobacterium sp.; assembly: GCA_036383735.1. Taxonomy (GTDB): domain Bacteria; phylum Pseudomonadota; class Alphaproteobacteria; order Caulobacterales; family Caulobacteraceae; genus Phenylobacterium. Next base: position 1,286 of record DASVNS010000214.1, read on the forward strand.
CTGCGGCTCGGTGGCCGCTTGCCCGCCCGGGCCGCGCGTCCTAACACCCTGAGCATGTCCGACACCCCGTCGCGGGAGGCGGCGGCGCCTCCCATGGCGGCGCCGTCGCTGATCGCGGTCATCTTCATCAACATGCTGGGCTTCGGGATCATCCTCCCGTTGCTGCCGTTCTATGCCAAATCGTTCAACGCCGAGCCCTGGCAGATCGCGCTGGTGTTCTCGGCCTATGCGGCGGGCGGCTTCTTCGGCGAGCCGTTCTGGGGCCGGCTCAGCGACAGGTACGGCCGCAAGCCGCTGTTGATCTCCACCCTCTGCGGGAACTTCCTCTGCTACCTGGCGCTGGCCTTCGCGCCGAATGTCTGGGCGGCGCTGGCGATCCGGTTCCTGGGCGGGTTGGCCAGCGGCAATGGGGCGGTGATCCAGGGCTACATCGCCGACGTCACCCCGGCCGAGAAGCGGCCGCGGGCCATGGGCTACATCGGCGCGGCGTTCAACGTCGGCCTGATCGTGGGCCCTTCGGTCGGCGGCCTGTTCGCCCACCCCGAGGCCGGCCCCATAGGCTTCCAGATACCGCTCTTCATCTGCGCCGGCCTGTCGGCGCTGTCGGCCGTCTCCATCGTCCTGTTCGTCCGCGAAAGCCGTAACCGCCAGCCGCACATCACCGGCCGCCCCAACCGCTGGGCGGCCGCGGGCGAGGTTGCGCGCCACCCCGTGATCGGCCGCCTGATGATGCTGACCTTCCTGGTGGGCTTCGCCTTCACCGGCATCGAGTCGACCTTCGGCCTGTGGACCCAGGCGAAGTTCGGCTGGGGTCCGAAGGAGATCGGCCTCTGCTTCGCCTTCATCGGCATCACGGCCGCCTTCACCCAGACGTTCGTCACCGGCCCCCTGGCCGAGCGCTTCGGGCCGGGGGTGATGCTGGCCATCGGCATGAGCCTGGTGCTGGTCGGCCAGCTGCTGCAGCCGTTCGCGGGCCATCCGGGCGTGGTGATCGCCCTGATGTGCCTCATCGCCGCCGGCCAATCGGTGGCGTGGCCCAATGTCAGCGCCCTGATCTCCGAGACCGCAGAGCCGGACCGGCAGGGCCAGGTCCTGGGGCTCAACAACGCCATGGGGGCCGCCGCGCGCGTCGCCGGACCGTTCTGTGCGAGCCTCGCCTTCGCCCACCTCAGCCTGGACGGACCCTTCTTCCTGGGGGCGTTGATCGTCGCCCCCTCGATATGGCTGGCGATCGTCGCCGCCCGCCGCGCCCAGGCCTGGCGACAGGCCCAGGCCGCAGAGTCGTGTGACAATCGGCGGCGCGTGGCGGCAGGCCAGCCCTAGTTAGCCGCTCCCAGCGCGCCCTGCGCCATCTCGGCCGTGCTCATTTTGCCGGCATTGTGGTGATCCAGCACAGGCCGCGCTTGGCTTGAGGCTTCGGAAGCTTAAGGCAAAGGCGGCGCAGAGACACCTTGCGCCAGCTCCACCGACAAGGGGACCCCGGATGACGTGCAGAGCCTTCCTTCTTGCCCTGAGCCTTACGCTGGCGCCGCTGGCCGCGACGGCAGGGACCGTCACCCACATTCCCATTCCGCCCCGCCCGGGCATGACAGCCGCCCCACCGTTCAGCGCTGCGGTCTTGGCCGGCGACACCGTGTACCTCTCCGGCACGACCGACGGCGGGGCGGCCCTGGGCGGCGCCCCGGCC
>DASVNS010000215.1:0-4461 GCA_036383735.1 Phenylobacterium sp.
GATTGACGACCCAGGCCAGGGCCGATGCAGCGGAAGGGCGGGCGGCGGCCATCGCCGGCCCCGAAGAAAGGAGCGCAGCCGCGACTGCGCCCCCGACGATCTCTCTGATCACGACGGCTCCTGTCTGACACGCCCCGCCAGGATAAGGCCGTTCCACGTGCCTCGCCAGAGACTTTCCGGGCGTGGACAGGACCATCCGAACAGAACGAAAGACAGCCTGACTCAACACGTTATGGCGTCGCGGACGCCTCGTGCCGCCTGGAGCGGCGACCAGTTCGTGATGAAGTTCCGCAAGCCTGGATAGGCGCTTGCCGATCGACAGCGGGGTTGTAATCTCGCTTCCGCGACACTTTTCCGTGCGAGTTTCCTGGCGTTGTTTACCCTCCGTTGGCCGGCAGAGCTCATTTTGTGGCCGATGAGGTCTCGGCCGACAGACAAACTGACCGAGGGTCAGATCGCGTTGCGGCGCTTCATGGCCCTGGGCGTCGCCCTGGTCGCACTTTTGCTTGTGGGTGTGGCGGCGCTGCTCGCGACCGGCTCGCGCGAGCTGGACGCCCTGCAGGCCAGAGAGGACGGCGCGCGGGTTTCGAGCGCGCTCGACCGCGCCTTGGGCGGCATCGTCAAGGACATCACCACGGCCACTGTCTGGGATCAGGCTTATCGGGAGTTCCGTCCGGGCGGCAGCTTGAAGTGGGCGGACGAGGAGATCGGCAGCTACTTCGCGAACAACCGTGGCCACGACATCTCGGTCGGCATCGATGGGCACGGTAGGCCGTTCTACGCCTGGAGGGGCCGGACCCGCGCCGACCCACGCCAGCAGGGCCGCTTCCTGGCCGATGCCGCGCCGCTGATCCGCAAGGTCCGCGCCCTGGAGGCGGCACGGGGCGCAAAGGCGCCGCGCCTGGAGCCCACGGACCCGGACCTTGCGGAAACCGCTTCCGCCGTCGTGGTGTCCGGCGGCGTGCGTTACCTGGTCGCAGCCTCGACCGTGACCCCCGAGAATGCGCTGGCGCCGCGCCGTCCCGGTCCCGCGGTCCTCGTGGTTTCGGCGCAGCGGATGGATCGGCAGCTGATGACAGCGCTGCGACAGATGCAGATCGCCGATCCGCGGCTGGTGACCTCGACCCGTGCGCCGCGCACCGCACTTCGGCTGCGTGACGCCAGTGGCCAGCCGGTGGGCTGGCTGGCGTGGACATCCAAACGACCGGGCCTCCAGGTGCTGAGGGCGGCCGCTCCCGTGATCATCCTCGGTTTCCTGGCCGCCGCGGCGATCATGGCGGCGCTGGGCGCTCAGATCCTGCGGGTCGCGCGGCGGCTCGGCGCGCATGAGCGTGCGCTGACCGACGCGATGCACGAGTTGGAGGAGGCGCGCGACCGGGCTGAGGCCGCCAACATCGCCAAGTCGCAGTTCCTGGCGAACATGAGCCATGAGATCCGCACGCCGCTGAACGGCGTCCTGGGCATGGCCCAGGTGCTGGACCGGAGCGATCTGGCGCCCGCCGATCGGGAAAAGGTCCGGGTGATCCGGAATTCCGGCGAGGCCCTGCTCGGCCTGCTCAACGACATCCTCGACCTGTCCAAGGTCGAGGCGGGACGCATAGAGCTGGATATCCGGCGATTCGACCTGGAGGAGATGGTGCAAGGCGCGACCCGCGGTTTCGCGACCTTGGCGGGCCAGAAAAACGTCGGCTTCGTCGTGGATATCGAACCGGGCGCGCGGGGCCTGTGGATGGGAGACGGCGGCCGGATCCGGCAGGTTCTGGCCAACCTGACCTCCAACGCCGTCAAGTTCACCACGGCCGGCGAGGTGCGGGTGGCGGTCCGCCGCACCGAAGAGGGCCTGGCGTGCACGGTGTCGGATACGGGCCTCGGCATTGCGCCCGACGTCCTGGCCGGGCTGTTCAAACGCTTCTCCCAGGCCGATCCGACCGCGACGCGGAAATACGGGGGCACCGGGCTCGGCCTGGCGATCTCGCGCGAGTTCGTGGAGCTCATGAACGGGCGGGTGGCGGTGACCAGCACGGAGGGGCAGGGGTCGGCGTTCAGCTTCGACCTGCCGCTGGTCTGGCTGGGGCCGCCGGTCGAGGCCGCCGTCGAGTCACCCGCGGCCCCGCTGATCCTGCCGCGGCTCCGCGTGCTGGCCGCAGAGGACAACACCACCAACCAACTGCTCCTGGCGGCGTTGCTGGAGCCGCTGGAGGTGGAACTGACCCTCGCCTTCAATGGCGGTGAGGCGGTCGAGGCGTTCGCCGCCGAGCGGTTCGACATCGTGCTGATGGATGTGCAGATGCCGGTGATGAACGGCGTGGACGCGACCCTCGCGATCCGGGCGCTCGAAGCCCGGCGGGACCAGCCGGCCACGCCGATCCTGGCCGTGTCCGCCAACGTGATGCGGGACCAGATCGACGACTATATGGCCGCCGGCATGGACGGCTTCGTCGCCAAGCCGATCGAAGTGGCCGCGCTGATCGCCGCCATCGAAGGCGCCCTGAAGCTCAAGGCCTCCCGCGCGGAGATCGCCGCCGCATAGATCCGGCCCGGTGGGGCGAGGCTAATTGGCCTTCAGCTTGCGATCGAAGAACTCGACCGCTTGCAGGGCGCGGTGCATGCGGTTCATCGGGGTCCAGCCGCCGCGGTGGCGCAGGCCCGGATAGACCATCATCTCGAACGGCTTGCCCTGCGCCTGAAGGGCGAACAGCACCCGCGTCGAGTGGTCGAAGGTCACGTTGTCGTCGGCCATTCCGTGCATCAGCAGCAACGCGCCGGGTTTGAGGTGCGCCAGGCGACCGACCACCTCGGACCTGGCGTAGCCCTCCGCGTTGTCCGCCGGCGTGCCCATGAAGCGCTCGGTGTAGTGGGTGTCGTAGAGCTTCCAGTCGCTGACCGGCGCGCCGGCGACCCCCGCCGTGAAAGGGCTGTCGGGCGCCGACAGCAGCAACAGCGTCATGTAGCCGCCATACGACCAGCCGGTGACGCCGATGCGCGCCGGGTCGACGTAGGGCAGGGACTGCAGATATTTCGCCCCCGCGATCTGGTCGTCGACTTCCAGCTGGCCCATCCGGCGGTCGATCGAGGTCTTGAAGGCCACCGAGCGATTGGGCGTGCCGCGGTTGTCCAGCCGGAACAGGATGTAGCCGGCGTCCAGCAGGATCTGGTCTTCGGGCGTGTGCCAGGTGGCGGAGACCTGGGCGCTGCCGGGGCCACCGTAGACCTGCACGATCACCGGATACCTGTGCGCCGGATCGAACCCCGGAGGCGTCCGCAGCGACCACCACAGATCGCTGCCGTCGGCGGCCTCGATGGTCCCGAACTCGGGCGTGCGCAGGCGATCGGCATAGGGCCAGAACGGATGGCCGGGCTGCAGCGCGTTCTCTTCGATCCAGCGCACCCGCTGGCCGTCTGCGCGGTAGAGGGCGGTCCGAGGCGGGGTCCTGGGGTCCTGGTAGGTCCCGGCGAAGGCGCCGCCCTGGCCCGCCACCGTGACGGTCCACCAGCCGCCGGCCATGGTCAGGGCTTTGGGCTCGCCTGGGCTGGCGTACGAGATCGAATAGATCCGCCGCTCGCCGGGGCGGTGCCGGTGGGCCGAGAAGACGACGGTGTGCGTGGCCTCGTCGACCCCCTCGATCGCCTCTACGGGCCAGTCGCCGTGGGTGACCTGGCGGACGAGGCTGCCGTCGGCGCGGTAGAGATAGAGGTGACGCCAGCCCGAGCGCTCGGAAGACCACAGGAAGGTCCCGTCCTTCAGCGGTTTGAAGTCGTCCGTGAGATCGACCCAATGCGGGCTGGTCTCGGTCAGGACGACCTTGCCTTGGCCGGTAGCGGGATCGACCGCCAGCAGGTCCAGGCGGCGCTGGTCGCGGCTCTGGCGCTGGACATAGAGCGTGCGGCCGTCCTTCGACCACGCCACGCGGGCGAGGTAGATGTCGGGGTCGGGACCCAGGTCGACCTTGATCCGCTCGCCGGCTGCCAAGGCCTGGACGTAGAGATCCACCCTGGCGTTCGGACGGCCGGGACGGGGATAGCGCTGGGCCACCACCCGCGCGCCGGTGGCGTTGACCTCGGGCCGCTCCACCACGTCGACGCCGGTCTGGTCGACCAAGGCCAGGGCGATCCGCTCGTCGTCCGGGCTCCACCAATAGCCGGTGGAGCGGTCCATCTCCTCCTGGGCGATGAATTCGGCGGTGGCCCAGCTCTTCAGCTCGGTCCCGTCCTGGGTCAGCGCGCGTTCCGCGCCGCCGGCGGTCGGGGTGACGTAGAGGTTGTCGTCGCGGACATAGGAGACGTAGCCGCCGCGGGGGGAAATCTTGGCGTCGATCTCGTCGCCCGCCGTCCTGGTGAGCTGGCGGGCGCGTTTGGCCGCGACATCGTAGAGCCAGACGTCGCCTTCGACCGGAGCCAGGATCAACTTGCCCTGGCTGTCCCAGTCGTAGTCCACGACGCCGCGGGTGGCGACGCCTGCCC
>DASVNS010000216.1:0-13378 GCA_036383735.1 Phenylobacterium sp.
CCGAAGCCTCCGCACCGGCCCCTGAAGCTGCGACAGCGGCCGCTCCGGCCGCCGCTGCGGCTGCCCCCGCGGCCCCGGCCCAGACCGTGGACAAGGGTGACACCACCTGGATGATGGTGTCGTCGCTGCTCGTCCTGCTGATGATCGTGCCCGGCCTGGCGCTGTTCTACGGCGGCCTCGTCCGCCAGAAGAACATGTTGTCCATGCTGATGCAGACGGCGACAGTCGCCGTGATCGGCATGATCGCCTGGGTCACCTACGGCTATAGCCTGGCCTTCACCGACGGCGGCGGCCTCGACCACTTCGTGGGCGGCGCCAGTCGCCTGTTCCTGAAGGACGTCACGCCGGCCTCGAACGTCGCGACCTTCTCCACCGGCATCTACATTCCGGAACTGGCCTTCATCGCCTTCCAGATGACCTTCGCCGCGATCACCGCCTGCCTTGTGCTGGGCGGCGTGGCCGAGCGGATGAAGTTCGCGGCCTGCGTGATCTTCGCCGTGCTGTGGCCTATCCTCTCCTACTACCCGATGGCCCACATGGTCTGGTGGTGGCCGGGTCCTGACGCGATCGCCACCGCGCCGACCGCGCCGATCAAGTCCGGCCTGCTCTGGGGCTGGGGCGCGCTCGATTTCGCGGGCGGCACCGTCGTGCACATCAACGCCGGCGTCGCGGCCCTCATGGGCGCCCTGATCCTGGGCCCCCGCAAGGGTTACCGTTCCGAGCCGATGCAGCCGCACTCGCTGACGCTGACCCTGGTGGGGGCCGGCCTGCTGTGGGTGGGCTGGTTCGGCTTCAACGCGGGTTCGAACCTGGAAGCCAACGGCTATGCCGCCCTGGCCCTGGTCAACACCTTCGTCGCCACCGCTGCCGCGGGCTTCTCTTGGGCGATCACCGAATGGGTGGTCCGCAAGAAGGCCTCGCTGCTGGGCATGGCCTCGGGTCTGGTCGCCGGCCTCGTCGCCGTCACCCCGGCGGCAGGCTTCGCCGGCCCGATGGGCGCGCTGGTCCTGGGCCTCGCGGTCTCGCCGATCTGCGTCTTCGCCTGCTCGGTGGTGAAGAACGCGCTGAAGTACGATGACAGCCTGGACGCCTTCGGCATCCACGCCGTCGGCGGCATCGTCGGCGCCCTGGCCACCGGCATCCTGGTGTCGGCTTCGCTGGGCGGCGCCGGGATCGTCGACTACGCCACCTGCGCTGCGGACGGGGACATCTCCACCTGCGACGCCTTGGCGAGCTACACCATGATGGGCCAGTTCATCACCCAGCTTAAGGCTGTGGGCGTGGCGGTCGTCTGGTCGGCGGTAGCCTCCAGCATCGTGTTCTTCATCATCAAGTACACGGTCGGCCTCCGCGCATCGCCGGAAGCCGAAGAAGAAGGCCTGGACATCGTCGAGCACGGTGAACGCGCCTACCACTCCTAGGCTCTCGGGGGAGAGGACGTCCGCCGCGATCCGGCGGACGTCACTGGGGTAGAAGCGGGGGTCCTCTGGGGCCCCCGCTTTTTTGTCCCCTGCCCCGCTCAGCGCGACAGGCGCATTGTCACCAGGGTCCGCCCAGGCGGCAGCGCTCCACCCACCACCGGGGCGCCATGGCCTCGATGCGTTCCGCCAGCGTTTCCGCGGCGATATCGTCGGCGCAGAGGGCGAAGCAGGTGCCGCCCGAGCCGCTCATGCGGGCCAGCAGCACCTCCGGCTCATCGCGCAGGGTGGTCAGCACGGTACCGATTTCGGGCGCGATCGCCACGGCGGCGAGTTCCAGGTCGTTCGACTGGGTCGCCAGCCAGGCGGCCACCTCTTGCGCGCTCTCGAAGGCCTCGGGCATGCGCGGCGGCGTCACGTCGCCGAACGCGGCGGAGGCGTCGAGGCGCCGGTAGACCTCTGCCGTCGAGACCGGAACCCGCGGATTGACCAGCACCGCATGCAACACCGGCAGACCGGGCGGGGGGCTCAGCCGTTCTCCCCGCCCCTCGGCCAGGACAGGGCGGCCCCAGAGACAGGCCGGGCCATCGGCGCCCAGCCGGCCCGCTATCGCCTCGAGGCGCGCGTCGTCGATCTGCGGGGCGAAGACATCCCGGATCAGCCTGAGCGCCGCCCCGGCGTCGCTGGAGCCCCCGCCCAATCCGCTGGCGATAGGCAGCCGCTTCTCCAGCCCGAACGACAGCTCCGCCATCGGCCGGCCGAGGTCGGCCACGAAGGCGCGCACGGCCTGGATGATCAGGTTGTCGGACTCGCGGCCCAGCCCCGCCGCGAACGGACCGTTGGCGGTGAGCCGCCCCTCGCCCAACTCCATCGAGACGCGGTCGCCGAGGTCCGCGAACACCATCAGGCTGCAGATGGGGTGATAGCCATCGGCCGTCGGCGCGCCGACGTGCAGGAAGAGGTTGACCTTGGCCGGCGCCAGGCGTGCGGGCACCCCCTACTGCCCCGCGAGCTTCGGCTGCGAGCCGAGGCCGTTCGCCAGCTTCCTTTCGGCGTCATCCTTGATCTTGTCGTCGGGCTTGAGGGTCAGGACCCGTCGCCACTGGAAGCCAGCCTCGTCCTTGCGGCCCACCATCCAATAGGCGTCGCCCAGGTGGTTGTTGATCTCGGGGTCGCCGGCTTCCAGCTCGACTGCCCCTTCCAGGATTTCGACCGCCTTCTTGTAGTCGCCCAGGCGATAGTGCGCCCAACCCAGGCTGTCGACGATGGCGCCCGAGCGGGGATTGGCCGCCACGGCCTTCTCCACCATGCCCATCGCCTCCTGCAGCCGCTCGCCGCGGTCGATCCAGGCGTAGCCCAGGTAGTTCAGCAGTTGAGGCTCGTCGGGCCGCAGCTTCAAGGCCTGTGAAAGGTCGGCCTCGGCCTCCTTCCACGTCCCGGTGCGCTCATAGGCTTGGCCCCGCGCGTAGTAGAGCTGCCAGTCCGGGGCCTTGGCCTCGGCGATCAGGGTGTTCAGGATTTCGATCGCTTCGGGATACAACTCATTCGCGCGCAGCAGGTCCGACAGCGTCGTACGTGCCTCCCTATCCCCGGTGGCCGCTCCGGCGCGGGCCAGTTTCAGCGCGCCTTCCTTGTCACCGGCGCTTTGATAGCTCCAGGCGAGCTTTGCCTGGGCAGCCGGGAATTCCGCCGTGTTGGCCTTGGGCTTGGAATAGGCCAGCCGGGCGCCGTCGACGTCGCCGTTCTGCTGCAACAGGTCGCCCAGCATCAGCCAAGCGTCGTTGCGCTGCGGGTCCAGGGACAGCGACAGCCGCAAATAGGCCAGGCCGATGGATTCTTGCCGCGCGCTGATCATCGTGGCCGCAGGCGCGAGCAGAGCGAACGCCGCGCCCTCCTTGATCGTCGGCATCGGCGGCGGAGCTTTCTTCGCGGCGGCGCGGGTCCTTGCCGCCTTGAGGGCAAGGTTCGCCGGACTGCGCTGCAGGCCGGCGTCGTAGAGCGCGAGGGCGTCGGCGCGCCGACCGCGGCGCTCCAGGAAGCCGCCATAGGTCAGGACCGCGATCTCGCTCGGGTTCTCGCTGGCGGTCACCGCCTTGAAATCGGTTTCCGCTTCATCGTAGCGGCGCGCACGCTCGAACAGGTGCGCCTGGCCGATCTGGCCGAAGTAATCGACGCTGCCATCGCCGCGCAGTTGCGGCCGCACCGTAGAGCCCTCGACGTCGCCGACCGAGGCCGACACCCACGGCGCCAATAGCGCCGCCGCGCCGCGATGCGGGAAACCGATGCCGTCGTTCGCCAGCTCGGCCTTGGCGACCTTGCCCTTGCCCTCGCCAAGCGCGGCCACGACCTTGACCAGGCGCCCCAGGCGCTTGCCGGTCTCGGGCGCCGTCGGCCCCTCGGGTGACAGGGCGGCGGCCTTGTCGATATCGCCCGCCATCAACGCCGCCATGAAGGCGCGCTCGGCGACCGCGGGATCGTCGCCACTCTGGCTGCGCGCCGATTCCAGGAAGCGCGCCGCGTCAGCGTTGCGACCTTCCTGCAGGGCCTCGCTGCCAGCCAGGAACATGCCATAGGCGCTGTCGGCCGCCGCCGGCGCCCCGATCGGCGCGTCCTGGGCATTCTGCGCGGCCTGCGTGGTCGCAGCGCACCCTCCCAGCGCGACAAGCGGAGTGGCGAAGGCAAGCAGCAGGGAACGACGCATGCCTAGACTCTGGGCGCGCCAAGGCCCTGCCGCAAGCACCCCCGTCGTCACAGGTCGAAAAACGTCGCTACATATTGGGGTAGTTCGGCCCATCCCCGCCCTGCGGCGTCGTCCAGTCGATGTTCTGCGACGGATCCTTGATGTCGCAGGTCTTGCAGTGGACGCAGTTCTGGAAATTGATCTGGAACTTCGGGTTCTGGCCCGCCTCGTCGTACAGGACCTCATAGACCCCTGCCGGGCAGTATAGCCGCGCCGGCTCGCCGTACTTGGGAAGGTTCAGCGAGATGGGGACCGACGGGTCGCGCAGACGCAGGTGCGCGGGCTGGTTCTCGTCGTGGTTCGTGCTGGACAGGAACACGCTGGACAGCTTGTCGAAGCTCAGCACCCCGTCCGGCTTCGGATAGACGATCGGCTTGTAGTCCTTGGCCGAGCCGGTGGACTCCGCATCCGACTTGGTGTGGCGCATCGTCCCGAAGAACGAGAACCCGCCCGTCAGGTGGGTGGTCCACATGTCGAACATCGAGACCGCGCCACCGACGGTGGTCCCGAACTTCGAGAGCATCGGCTTGGCGTTGCGGACCAGGTGCAGCTCCTTCTTCAGCCACGAGCCGTCGAAGGCGGTCTTGTACTCGGTCAGCTCATCGCCGGAGCGACCGGCCTGAATGGCGTGGAACGCGGCCTCGGCGGCCATGATCCCGCTCTTGATCGCCGCGTGGCTGCCCTTGATGCGCGGAACGTTCACGAAGCCCGCGCTGTCGCCCAGCAGCACGCCGCCCGGGAAATGAAGCTTCGGGATCGACTGGATCCCCCCCTCGCTGATCGCGCGCGCGCCGTACGAGATGCGCTTGCCGCCTTCCAGGTACTTGGCGACTTCGGGGTGATGCTTGAAGCGCTGGAACTCGTCGAAGGGCGACAGCCAGGGGTTCTTGTAGTTCAGGTGGGTGACGAAACCGATCGCCACATAATTGTCCCCGAAATGGTAGAGGAAGCTGCCGCCTCCCGTCTTGTCGTCCAGCGGCCAGCCCGTGGTGTGCTGCACAAGGCCGGGGGTGAAGACGTCGTCCGGCACCTGCCACAGTTCCTTGATGCCGATGCCGTACTTCTCGGGATCGGCGTCCTTGGCCAGGTCGTACTTCTTGCGCAGCACCTTGGAGAGCGAGCCGCGCACCCCCTCGCCGATGAAGACGTACTTGCCGCGCATCTCCATACCGGGCTCGTAGTTCGGGCCAGGCTTGCCGTCCTTGCCGAAGCCGAACTCGCCGGCCACCACGCCGACCAGCGTATCGCCTTCGAAGACCGCCGCCGAAGCCGCCATGCCCGGGTAGATTTCCACGCCGAGAGCCTCAGCCTGCCCCGCCAGCCAGCGGCAGACATTCCCAAGGCTGGCGATATAGTTGCCGTGGTTGTTCATGAAGGGCGGCATCGCCCACATCGGCAACTCGAGGCTGCCTTGCGGCCCCAGGAGCAGGAAGATGTCCTCGGTGACCGCGGTCTCCAGCGGGGCGCCCAGTTCCTTCCAGTTCGGCAGAAGCTCGGACAGGCCCTTCGGATCGATCACCGCGCCCGAGAGGATATGCGCGCCGACCTCGGCGCCCTTCTCCAGCACGGCGACCGTGAGATCGGGCGAGAGCTGCTTCAGCCGGATCGCGGCGGCCAGGCCCGACGGCCCCGCGCCCACGATAACGACGTCATACTCCATGGCTTCGCGCTCGATAGCCGTTTGGCCGACGTCTTCGCTCATCGCGTTCCCCTTGAGTCCGTCACCGGCCGGCTACTTCGCCGCCCGGGGTCAATGTTAAGCGGTCTTATCGTGAGGTCACGCCGCGGCGGTCAAGGGCGAAGGCTTCGCCGCGGCTCCGCGCCGACCTCCACCACGAGCTTAACCCGCGTCCCCGGACGCAGCGGCTGGCCCGGATCCAGGGCATTCAGCATCCGGAAGCGATCCAGGCCGTCGCGCGCGGGGCCCATGCGGGCCGCCATCGATTCAGCGGTGTCCCCCGGCCGCACCTCGGTCACGGCGATGCGCCGCCCCAAGACGACGTCCTTGTCGCCGTCGGAGAGGCGTCGGAACGAATCGAACATCGGATCGAACAGCCCTGCCCCTCCCGCCGGGGTGACCGCGATGAAGCTGTAGGCCTGTTCGCTCGCCATCGAATAGGCGACGACCGTCACGTCGACGGCTCGCCCCGCCGAGGTCGCCCGGGCCGGCAGGACGACGGCGTCCAGCCCGTTGATCCTGGCGCGTTGGGCCTGCCCGACGTCGGCGCGGCCATTCCCGACGGCCGCGCGCAACACGTCCATCGCATAGGCTTCGAGCGCCCCGGCGCTCACCCTTCCCCCGGTGAACTCGGCAAGGCTTCCGTCCTGCGCCACGATCCGCACCGCCCGGGGCGTATTGGTCAATCTGGATCCGCCCGGCGCATCGAAGCGGATGCCGAGTTGCGGATGGATGTAGCTGGCGCCGCGGACATAGCCCTGGCTTGCGTCCTCGCCGTACGGCAGGCCGTCGAGCGCGGTGAGGTAGCTCCTCTCGTCCAACGTCAGTCCGACCCGCGGCGGCGCCCCGGCAGCCTGGACGGCCGCGCGGCGGATACGGTCGGTGGTCAGCGGATGGGTGCTGGCCCAAGGCGCGGCGTTGCGTTCCGACTGGCCTGTCTCGCGGGCCGCGAAGGCGCTTTCGCGTTGCAGGTCGGCGAGCACGCGGGTCAGTCCCTCCGGGGCATATCCGGCGGCCGGCAGATAGGTGAGCGCCAGGCTGTCGGCCTCGTATTCCTGGTTCCGCGAATAGCCGAGGGCGCCCAGCTTCGCCACACGGCCGGCGACCTGCCCGGCGACATCGGACCTGGTGGCCACGCCCACCAACACCGCCGCCAGGCTGCCCAGCGCCTCGGTGTTCCGCTGGCGTAGCGCATGCTTGGCGGCCACATGGCCCAGCTCGTGGCCCAGCACCGCCGCCAGCTCCGCCTCGGAGTTGACGAGCGCCAGCAGGCCGCGGGTCACATAGACGTAGCACCCCGGCGGCGCGGTGAAGGCGTTGACGACTTCGGAATTCACCACCGTGAACGTGCATCGCTGCCGCATCCCCGCAGCCTGGGCCACCCGCTCGCCGATCCGCTGCACGTAGGGAGCTTGCGGCCCCTGATAGGCTCCGCCCAGCTCCGCGATCATCCCCTCGTGCTGGCGGGCCGGCTGCGCGGCGGCCGGCGCGGCGGCGAGCGACAAGGCTATGCCGAGCCAGCCGAACTTCGTCATGACGACCACGTCTCCCCATTGCGGGCTGACAAGCCCGCCCCGACGCGCCAAGAGTGGCGCAAGCCTCATATGGAGTGAACCCAGGGAATGTCGGCGCGCGCCGAACCCTCAGACGCCGCCATCGCCGAGAGCCTGCTCGCCTTCTGGGCCGACGCGGGCGTCGACGCCATGCTGCTCGACGCCCCTATCGACAGGATCGAAGCCGGCAAGGTCATGCCGCCGGCGCGACCCGCTCCCACCGTCGTTCCCGTCACGGCCTCGCCCCGCGCGATGGCCGGCCAGGCGGATATCTCCGGCGCCGTTGTCCAGGCCCATCAGCTCGCCGCCGCTGCGCCGGAGCTGGACGCCTTGGTCGCCGCCATCGCCGCCTTCGAGGGGTGCCCGCTGCGGTTTGAAGGCGCCGCCAGCAAAGCGGTGGTCTATCGCGGCCGGCCCGACGCTCCGCTGATGGTGATCGGGGAAGGTCCCGGGGCAGACGAGGACGCCCGTGGCGAACCGTTCGTCGGGCGCGCCGGCAAGCTGCTGGACCGAATGCTGCTCGCGGCTGGACTGACGGACCGGGTGCTGATCACCAACACGGTCTTCTGGCGGCCCCCGGGCAACCGGACGCCCACGCCGGCCGAACAGGCCGTCTGTGCGCCCTTCCTGGAACGCATCATCCAGCTGGTGCAGCCCAGGATGCTGCTGCTTGCCGGCGGCGCCTCGGCCAAGTCGATCCTCAAACGCGAGGAAGGCATCCTCTCGCTGCGCGGTCGCTGGTTCGAATGGCGATCTGCGGACGGATCGATGGAGTTGCCGGCCATGCCGACCCTGCACCCGGCCTTCCTGCTGCGGCAGCCGGGCGCCAAGAAAAGGGCGTGGGGCGACCTCCTGACGCTGACCGAAAGGCTTGATCGCCCGGACAGGCCCATCTAGCCTCACAGTCTGGGACTCACAGAAAGGGCTCCGCGTTCAGCTGTCGTTAGGGCTGCCCGCGGATATAGACCGCATGACGCTCAAAAAGCGCCTGCGCGTCGGGGTGTTGTCCCTCGCCGCCGCCGCCTCGGTTGCCAGCGCCGCTGCAGCCGAATCGTCGAAGGCCCTCTCCGAAACCGACGCTCGCGCCTACGCCGCGGCCTTCCAGGCCGTGGACCAAGGCGATTTCGTAGGCGCGCAGCTGGAAGCGGCTACGATCGAGGATCGCTCCCTGGACGGCTATCTGTCCTTCCGAGCCCTGATGCATCCGAACGCCCACAAGGCCAGCTTCGAAGAGCTGTCGGGCTGGTTGAGCAGGTTCCGCGACCTTCCCCTCGCCGACCGGGTCTTCTCGTTGGCGGCCAAGCGCCGGCCTGCCGACGCCGTGCCCCTGCCGACCCCGGAAGTGGCCCTGCTGGACAGCGCCCGCAGCGAGATCACCCGCCCGGCGCGGGAGGCCTTCTACTCCGGCGACGCCCGCGTCGCCTTCCAGCTCGCCGTCAATGTGGGGGAGCGCTGGATCGCCGGCCTCGCCGCCTGGCGCCTGCAGGACTACGGCCAGGCCCACGACTACTTCGCCCAGGTCGCCCGAGACGACGAGAGCGATCCCTGGATGCGCGCCGCCGGCGCCTATTGGGCGGCCCGATCGGCCGTGGCCATGGGCGACGTCGCCACCGCCAACGCCTTCCTGCGGCTGGCGGCTCAGGCGCCGCAGACGTTCTACGGCATGATCGCCGAGCGCCAGGTCCAGATGACCATGGGCGCCGTGCCGACCGGCCAGTTCATTCCGGCCGCCTTCCGCGCGCCCGAACCGCCCGCCCCGCGATTGCTGGACAGCGATCCGCGGGCGCATCGCGCCGCCGCCCTGGCCCAGCTTGGCCGCGCCGACGAGGCCCGGCAGGAACTGCGCGCCGGCCTTGCCCTGGCCCGCACCGGCGAGGACCGCAAGGCCTGGACCGCGATGCTGAGCGCGTTGGGGCCTGCCGCGGGCCCGGGACTCCAGAAGCCGCAATACCTTTCGCTGGGCGAGTACCAGACGCCGGCCCTGGAGCCGCGCGACGGCTTCACCGTCGATAGGGCGCTCGTCTACGCCATCGTGCGCCAGGAGAGCGGCTTCAACCCCATGGCCATTTCCCCCGTCGGCGCGATGGGCCTGATGCAGCTGATGCCCGCCTCGGCCGCCCTGGCGACCGGCGACGCCATCTACCGCAAGCGCCCCAAGGTGCTGTTCAACCCGTCCACCAACCTGCGGGCCGGACAGGACTACCTCGGCTACCTGATGGACCGCGGCGTCGGCGGCGACATCCTGCATGTCGTGGCTGCTTACAACGCCGGCCCTGGCGCGGTGTTGAAAACCACCGCCATGGTCGGGCAGGACGACCCGCTGCTCACCATCGAGTGTCTGCCGGCGCTCGAGACCCGCAACTACGTCGAGAAGGTCATGGCGGCCTACTGGACCTACAAGCGGATGTTCGGCGAAGAGACCCGCACCCTGGACGCCCTGGCCGGCGGCGCGCATCGCATCGACGTGCGCCTCGACCTAGCCAACCCGCCCGGCGCGCAGCCCCAGGTCACGCCGCAGACGTTGCAGGTCGGCGCCGCGGCGACCCTCCAGGCGGCTGCGTTCGACTAGCACGCCGAACGGCCGGCGGCCGAACAGGCCCGCCTCGGAAAATCCCGTCACCACGGCCGGCCCGGCGCCGCGCACCAGGTGACTTTCGATCGTCTTGATCCAGCCGTCCCGCAGCCGGAAGCCGGCCGGAAGGATCAGCAGCTGATCGGACCTGGCCACGGCGCCCGCCGATTCCAGGGTCGGATGCTCCTCGGCGCCCATGTCCTCGCACAGGTGATCGATCGCCGGCTGACCCGGCGCCGCGACGATGAGCACCTGGCGGACCAGCCCGTCCACCGCGCCGGCTGTGAGCT
Source organism: Phenylobacterium sp. (assembly GCA_036383735.1). GTDB lineage: Bacteria > Pseudomonadota > Alphaproteobacteria > Caulobacterales > Caulobacteraceae > Phenylobacterium. The sequence continues at coordinate 10,252 of DASVNS010000216.1, forward strand.
GGGCCAGCAGGATCGGCAACCCGTCCGGCGCGCCCCGCGCATCGATGATCACTGACAGCATCCGCCCCTCAAACAGCGGTTTCCGTCGCCAGGTCAATAGTTCTTGTTTTGTTCTAACCCAGTGCTTATGGTCTCGCGGTGTCTACAGGCTTCACCTCCCAGATCCCCAAGCCGCCGCGCGGCCGAGGCGCCCGCTCGAACGCCAGCGGGCGCTACGAGGCCCAGCAGCGCGAGGCGTTCGACGACGGCTGGACGCCGGACGACAGTGAACCCCAGCAGATCGAGACCACCGTCAGCCCCGAGAAGGCCAAGGTGATCATCAGCCGCAACGACAGCCCGGACGTCGGCTTCTCGGCCTCGATCAATCCTTACCGGGGCTGCGAGCACGGCTGCATCTACTGCTACGCGCGTCCCGCCCACGCCTACATGGGCCTGTCGCCAGGGTTGGACTTCGAATCCAAGCTGTTCTTCAAGCCACACGCGGCCCAGCTCCTGGAGAAGGAGCTCTCCAAGCCGCGCTATGTGCCGGAGCTGATCCACATCGGCGGCAACACCGACCCCTACCAGCCGCAGGAACGCAAGCTTCGGATCACACGCGGCGTCATCGAGGTGCTGCTGCGCTTCCGGCACCCGTTCTCGGTGATCACCAAATCGGCGCTGATCGTCCGTGATCTGGACCTATTGGCGGAGGCCGCAGCGTTGAACCTGACGCGGGTCGCCATCTCGATCACCAGCCTGGACCGACGGCTGGCCCGTTCCATGGAGCCGCGGGCCGCCACCCCCGAAAAGCGCATCGACGCCGTGCGGCGGCTGACCGCGGCGGGGGCGCCGGTGACCGTGATGTTCGCCCCGTGCATTCCCGGGCTCAACGATCACGAGATGGAAGCGGTGCTGGAACGCGCCGCCCAGGCGGGAGCGTCCGGCGCCGGCTATGTCGCGCTACGCCTGCCGATGGAGATCAGGGACCTGTTCCGGGAATGGCTGGAGACCGACCATCCCGACCGCGCCCGCCGGGTGATGTCGCTGATCCGCCAGATGCGTGGCGGCAAGGACTACGACGCCCAGTGGGGCAGCCGGATGAAGGGCCAAGGTCCCCTCGCCGACCTCATGGCCAGCCGCTTCGCCGCCGCCAGGAAGCGCTACGGCCTCGACGCCGGCTGGGGCAGCCTGGACCTCGGCAAGTTCCGCCTGCCGCCGCGGCCGGGCGGGCAGATGGACCTCTTCAGCGAGTGATGTCAGCGCGAGAACACACCAACCAGCTCGACGTGCGGCGACCAGAGGAACTGGTCGAGCGGGAGAACGCGATCCAGCGTGAAGCCGGCGTCCAGCAGGACACGCGCATCCCGGGCGAAGGTCGCCGGGTTGCAGGAAACCCCGATCACCCGGGACACGCCGGAGGATGCGAGTTCCGCGGTCTGTTCGGCGGCCCCGGCGCGGGGCGGGTCGAAGACGGCCACGTCCACGTGCTTCAGGTCCTGGGCCAGCAGCGGGCGGCGAACCAGGTCGCGAACCTCGGCGGTGACGCCCTTGAGCCCCGGCGCGCTGGCCAGCGCGCCGGTCAGCGCCGCCACGGCCCCGGCCGCGGAATCGGCGGCGTGGACCGGAGCGATCTCGGCCAGGCGGAAGGTGAAGGTGCCGACCCCGCAGTAGAGGTCTGCGATACGGCCGGCGCCCGCCGCGGCGGCTGCGACGAAGCCGGCCATGGCCGCCTCGGCGTCCGGCGTCGCCTGCAGGAAGCTGCCGGGCGGCAGGCTGACGCGGGCCGATCCCAACCGCACCTGAGGCATTCGCGCCATATAGGCCATCTCGCCCGCCAGCGTGACCCGGGCGAGGTCAGCCTCGGCCGCGCGCTCGGCCAGTTGCATCCGGGCGTCGGCCGAGAGGCCGCCGCTCTTGGCCTCGACGCCGGTAATGTCGACGTCCAGCCCCGTGTCGCTCAAGGTCACATGCAGGGTCGGGGCCGACTTCGGGTGCTCGAACAAGGGGGCCGCCAGGCGCTTGAGGCCCGGCAAGGCCGCCTGAATGGCCGGGTCGGCGATCGGGCAGACCGCGATATCCACGAGGTCCCAGGACTTGCGGGCCTTGTAGCCCAGGCGCGCGGCGTCGCGGCTGCCTTTGCGGGCATGCAGGGCCACGCGGCGGCGCGTACCCGGCTCGGTGCTCACCGGCGGCAGGATCTCCGTCTCGATCCGCTGGCGGGCGAGCGTGCCGACCAGCCGCTCGACCTTCCAGGCCAGGTACGGAGCGCGGTCCCAGTGCTGCAGGGCACAGCCGCCGCAGGCGAAGAAATGCGGGCACGGCGGCTCGACCCGCTGGGCGCTCGGCTCCAGCACCTCCAGCAGTTCCCGGCGCTCGCCCGACCCCTGGGCGCGGACCCGCTCGCCGGGCAGGCTGAACGGCACGAAGATCGGGCCGGCGGCCACCCCATCCCCCTCCCCGCCCACGGATTGGATGAAGAGCTCGACGGGCGGGCCCGGCTGCGGACGCGGGTCCGGACGGCTCTGGGGGCGGCTCTGGGGACGGCGCTTGGGATACCTCATGCCACGCCCATGGCAGGTCGCCGGGTTAAGCTCGCGTGAACCAAGATGAACGAAATTCTCAACGGTTGTTCAGGTTGGCGCCCACATCTTGCCGAAAAGCGTCGCCGTTGTGCGGCTGAGAGCATCGAACTCGAGGGATACCGAATGTCCACGCAGGTCACCATCGCCAAGGCCGCAGCCGCCGCGCTCGCCGGCGTGATCGCGCTGGGCGCATGCGCTCCGGCGCTGGCCCAACCCGCCGGTCCGTACACCACCCGCACCACCACCGGCTACTATTACGACGCCTGCAAGCGCGACCAGACCCAGCGGGGTACGATGGGCGCGGTTCTAGGCGGCGGGGCGGGCGCCGTGATCGGCTCCAACGCCGCCGCCCGCAACGCGCGCACGGAAGGCGCTCTGCTCGGCGGTTTGCTGGGCGCGATCGCCGGCGGCGTCGTTGGCAACACGAGCGCCGCCTGCGTCTCCTCGGATGGCTACTCCAACCCGCCGCCGGCGCCGCCCGTGGCCTACAACGGCAGCTCTTACGGCCGCGACGCCTACGCCGACTCGGCCGCAGCGCGAGCCCGCGACGACGCCTGGCGCGACGA
>DASVNS010000217.1:0-4506 GCA_036383735.1 Phenylobacterium sp.
GGCCAAGGCGGCGGGGCTGGACGTCAACCGCGGCGTGGTGGTGGACGACACCCTGCGGACCTCCGACCCGGCGATCTACGCCATCGGCGAGTGCGTCGAGCATCGCGGCCAGTGCTACGGCCTGGTGGCGCCGATCTGGGAAATGTGCCGCACCCTGGGCGAGGCGCTGACCGACGGCGCAGGGACCTATGAAGGCTCCAGCCTGTCGACCCGGCTGAAGGTGTCCGGCGTCGATGTGTTCTCGGCGGGCAAGCACTTGGGCGGCGACGGCTGCGAGGACATCGTGTTCCGCGACGCCGGCCGCGGCGTCTACAAGCGGATCGTGCTGGAGGCGGGCAAGGTCGCCGGCGCGGTGCTGTTCGGCGACGCGGCGGACGGGGCCTGGTACTTCGACCTGATGAAATCGGGCGAGGACGTGACGGGCTTCCGCGAGACGCTCGTCTTCGGCCAGGCCGCCACGGAGGGCCTTCGAGGCCTGGACCCTAGCGCGGCCGTTGCGGCCATGGCGGACACCACCGAGGTCTGCGGCTGCAACGGCGTCTGCAAGGGCGAGATCACCGCGGCGATCACCGAGCAGGGCCTGACCACCCTCGAAACCGTGCGCGCGGTCACCAAGGCTTCGGCGTCCTGCGGCACCTGCACGCCGCTGGTCGAGAAGCTGCTGAAGCTCAGCCTCGGCGACGCTTTCCAGGTCCAGACCGGCCCCAAGCCGGTGTGCGGCTGCACTCACCGCGGGCACGACGAGGTCCGTCGCCGGATCCTGGACGAAGAGCTCAAGTCGGTCCCGGCGATCATGCAGGCGATGGAATGGACGACGCCCGACGGCTGCTCGTCGTGCCGTCCGGCGCTGAACTACTACCTGGTCTGCGCCTGGCCCGGCGACTACCGCGACGACAAGCAGTCCCGGTTCATCAACGAGCGGGTCCACGCGAACATCCAGAAGGACGGGACCTATTCGGTCGTGCCCCGGATGTGGGGCGGGGTGACTTCCGCCGACGAGCTGCGGGCCATCGCCGACGTGGTCGACAAGTTCGAGATCCCGACGGTGAAGGTCACCGGCGGCCAGCGGATCGACCTGCTGGGGGTCAAGAAGGACGACCTGCCGGCCGTCTGGGCCGACCTCAACGCCGCCGGCATGGTCTCGGGCCACGCCTACGCCAAGGGCCTGCGGACGGTGAAGACCTGCGTCGGGACCGACTGGTGCCGGTTCGGGACCCAGGACTCCACTGGCCTCGGCATGAGGCTGGAGAAGTTCATGTGGGGCTCGTGGTCGCCCGCCAAGGTGAAGCTGGCGGTCTCGGGTTGTCCGCGGAACTGCGCGGAGGCCACTTGCAAGGATATCGGCGTCATCTGTGTCGACAGTGGCTACGAGATCCACGTGGGCGGCGCCGCCGGCCTGCACATCAAGGGCACCGAGATCCTCACCAAGGTGGCGACCGAGGAGGAGGCGATCTGGACCATCTGCGCCGTCATGCAGTTCTACCGGGAGAACGCCTGGTATCTGGAGCGGATCTACAAGTGGATGGACCGCATCGGCCTGGACGCCATCAAGGCGCAGGCCGAGGACCCTGAGGCGCGCCGCGCGCTCTACGACCGTTTCGCCTATTCGCAGCGCTTCTACCGCATCGATCCCTGGGCCGAGCGCGTGGCGGGCCGCGACCACCACGAATTCAACCCGCTTAGCCGCCGCATGGAGTTCGCATGAACGCGCTCGTCAAGGATCCCATCCTGTGGACGGACGTGGGGGCGGTGACCGACGTGCCGATTCGCGGCTCGCGGCGGGTGCCCACGGCGGATGGCGATATCGCCATCTTCCGCACCGGGGACGGCAAGGTGTTCGCTCTGCGCGACCGCTGCCCGCACAAGGGCGGCCCGCTCAGCCAAGGGATCGTGCACGGCCACGCCGTGACCTGCCCGCTGCACAACTGGTCGATCGAGCTGGCCACCGGCGAGGCGATGGGCGCCGACCGCGGCAAGGGCTGCGCCCCGGTCGTCCCGCTGGAGGTGCGCGAGGGCCGGCTGTTCCTGGGCCAGGTCTGAAGCGATGAGCATCCGCACCGCATGCCCGTACTGCGGCGTGGGCTGCGGTGTGCGCGCGACCGTGAGCGACGGCGCGCTGGACGTTCAGGGCGACGCGGAACACCCCGCCAACCTGGGCCGCCTGTGCTCGAAGGGGACCGCGCTCGGCAAGACGGTGGGGCTGGAAGGCCGCCTGCTGCATCCCACGATCGGCAACCGCCGCGTCTCGTGGAACGAGGCGACGGCGCGGGTCGCCGGCAAGTTTGCCGAGACCATCGCCCGGCACGGGCCGGACTCGGTGGCCTTCTACGTCTCGGGACAGCTGCTGACGGAGGACTACTACGCCGCCAACAAGCTGATGAAGGGCTTCATCGGCTCGGGGAACATCGACACCAACTCGCGGCTCTGCATGGCTTCGGCGGTGATCGCCCACAAGCTGGCGTTCGGCGCCGACCTGGTGCCTGGCTGCTACGAAGACCTGGAACTGGCCGACCTGGTCGTGTTCTCGGGGCACAACGCGGCCTGGACCCATCCGGTGCTCTACCGGCGCATGGAGGCGGCGCGGGCGCGCGGCCAGCGTCACGTCGTCATCGATCCTCGGCGCACCGATACGGCCGAGTCGGCGGACCTGCATCTGGCGCTGGCCCCGCAGACCGACGTACGGCTGTGGAACGGCCTGCTGGCCGACCTCATCCGGCGAGGCGCCGTGGACCGCGCTTACGTCGCCGACCACGTGGCCGGCTTCGCGGACGTCGAGGCCGAACTCGCCCAGGCCGACCAGTCCCCCTCCGCGGTGGCCGCCGACTGCGGCGTGCCGCTCGCCGACCTGAACGCATTCTTCCAGCTCTTCGCCGAGACGCCCCGGACCGTCAGCCTGTTCTCCATGGGCGCCAACCAGTCCGCCCAAGGCGTGGCGAAGGGTTCGGCGATCATCAACGTCCACCTGGCGACGGGACGCATCGGCAAGCCGGGATCCTGCCCGTTCTCGATCACCGGCCAGCCCAACGCCATGGGCGGACGCGAGACCGGCGGCATGGCCACCACGCTGGCCGGCCACATGGACTTCGACGACGCCGCGCGCGCCCGGGTCTCCCGGTTCTGGGGCGGCCCGCGGATCGCGACGGGCCCGGGGCTGAAGGCCGTCGACATGTTCGACGCCGTGGCCGACGGGCGGATCAAGGCGATCTGGGTGATGGCCACCAACCCCGCGGTCAGCCTGCCCAACGCCAGCCGGGTCCGGGACGCCTTGGCGGCCTGTCCGTTCGTCGTGGTCTCGGACTGCGTGGCCGAGACGGACACCCTGTCGTTCGCCCACGTGAAGCTGCCGGCGCTGGCCTGGGGCGAGAAGGACGGGACCGTCACCAATTCCGAACGCCGGATCAGCCGTCAGCGGCGGTTGTTCGAGGCGCCCGGCGAGGCGCGCGCCGACTGGCGGATCGTCGCCGACGTGGCCACGGCGATGGGCTTTGGCGACGGCTTCGGCTGGCGCACCTCGGCCCAGGTGTTCCGCGAGTGGGCGCGCCTGACCGCCTACGACAACGAGGGCCGGGTCCTGAACCTGGGTCCCCTGGCGACCATCGCCCCCGAGGCCTACGAGGCGCTGGAGCCGATCCAGTGGCCGGTCACCGCGGCCGGAGGAACGCCGCGCCTGTTCACCGACGGCCAGTTCCAGACGCCCGACGGCCGGGCCCGCATGGTTCCGGTGGCCGCGCGGGGACCGGCGGAAGCGCCCTCGGCGTCCTTCCCGCTGTCGCTCAACACCGGCCGTGTCCGCGACCACTGGCACACCATGACCCGCACGGCCCTGGCCCCGGAACTCTGCCGCCATACGCCCGAGCCCTACGTCGAGATGCACCCCGCCGATGCGGGACCGCTGGGCGTCGTCGAGGGCGGGCTTGCCCGGATCCAGACAGCGCACGGCGAGGCCATCGCGCTGGCGCGCCTCACCGATCGCCAGCGGCGCGGGTCGGTGTTCATGCCGATGCACTGGACGGAGGCCTTCGCGCCGTCCGGCCGCGCGAACCCGCTGGTGGCGCCCAAGGTCGATCCGCGCTCCGGGCAGCCCGAGTTCAAGCATACGCCCGCTCGCGTGCGCGCCTACCGCGAGACGTGGCGGGGCTTTTTCCTGGCGCGTGACGCGTGGAAGGCTCCGGCCGGGCTAGACCTGGTTTGGCGCCGGATCCCGCAGGGCGCCTGCCAACTGCACGAGTTCGCCGGTCGCGGCGACGAACGCGAGCGCGCCGCGCTCCAGAAGGCGCTGACCCGCAAGGCGGGCGACGTCCTGCGCTATGAGGATCCGGGCGCGGGCAGCCTGCGCGAGGCCTGGATCGATGGCGATCGCCTGGAGCGGGTGATCTTCTTCACCACGGCCGGGGTCCTGCCGGCCCGCGAATGGCTGGCCGACCTGTTCGACGCCGAAAGCCTGACCGCCGCCGACCGCACGGCCCTGCTGATCGGCCGCCAGCCCGGGCAGGCGGTGGAGACGGG
>DASVNS010000218.1:0-1814 GCA_036383735.1 Phenylobacterium sp.
AACGCCGCCTGGGGCGCGCGCCCGCTGGTGCTGGTCGATCCCGTGCTGGGCGACGCGCCCAACGGGCTCTACGTGAAGTACGAAGTGGCCGAAGCCGTGGAAACCCGGCTCGTGCCCCAGGCCGACTGGATCACCCCCAACCTGTGGGAGCTCAGCTTCCTCACCGATCGCGAGATCAAGACCGCCGCCGACGTGCGCGATGCGGTGCGCGCGCTGGGCAAGCCGGCGCTGGTGACCTCCGCCCCCGCCGGGCCGGGCGAAATCGGCCTGCTCTATGTCGACAAGGAAGAGGCGGTGCTGTTCGCCCACCCCAGGCGCGAAACCGCGCCCAACGGCACGGGCGACCTGGTGACGGCGTGCTTCGGGGCAGGGCTGGTGGAGGGCCTCGATCCGCGGGACGCGGCCGAACGGGCGGCGCGGGCGGCGGCGGAGGTCATGGCGATGGCCGAGCGCTGGAAGTCCAACGAGCTGCCGATCGTGGCCATGGCCGATCGGATCGTGAATCCCACCGCGGAAGTGCGTATTGAACGCCTATGAGCGTTGAGATCTCCGGCTTCGCGCCGGCGCGGTTCTCCCCCGTCAAGGACATGTTCGCGGCCAGCTTCGCCGCAGGCGAGGAGCTGGGCGCGCGCTTCACCCTGGTCGAGGCGGGCGAGGTGGTGCTGGACATCTGGGGCGGGTTCGCCGACCGCAAGCGCACCCTCGCCTGGACTGAGCGCACCCTGGCCCCCGTCTTCTCGACCACCAAGGCCGTCGCGGCCCTGATGATCGCGCGACTGGTCGATGCGGGAAAGCTGGACTACCGCCAGACGGTCGCCAGCGTCTGGCCGGAGTTCGCCCAGGCGGGCAAGGGCCTGGTGACCGTCGAGCAGGCAATCTCGCACCAGGACGGCCTGCCGGGCTTTCCCGATCCCATGGACCCGGGCCTCTGGGCGGACTGGGACGCCATCTGCGCCCGGTTGGCGGCCATGGCGCCCATGTGGCCGCCGGGCACGGCCAGCGGCTACCACCCGGTGACGGTCGGCTATGTGGCGGGTGAGATCTTCCGGCGGATCGACGGCCGCACCATTGGCGCCGCCTTCCGCGAAGACCTCGGCGACCCGTTCGGCCTGGACCTGTGGGTCGGGCTGCCCGCCGACCTCGATGAGCGGGTCGCGGAGCTGCAGCGACCGAGCGCCCTTCCGGAGTTCGGCGAGATCAACGCCGCCACCCGCGCCGCCTTCCTGGCGCCCTGGTCCTCCGCCGCAGGCAAGGCGGGCCCCGACTACCGGCGGATGGAGGTGCCCTCCACCAACGGCTACGCCACGGCCGAGGCCCTGGCCAGGCTGATGGGCGCCTTGGCCAACGACGGCTGGCTGGACGGCGGCGAGATCCTGTCGCCGGCCCTGATCGCCGAGGCCAGCCGCGAGCGCATCCGTGGCCAGGACCTGGTGCTGCCGTTCGTGATGAGCTGGGCCGCCGGCTTCATGCGCAACGCGCCGAACTTCCCCTGGGGACCGGGCGCCCAGGCGTTCGGCCACTCGGGCTGGGGCGGCGCCTGCGCCTTCGCCGACCCGCAGCGCAAGCTCGGCGGCGGCTATGTGATGAACAAGCAGGGGACCGCCCTGATGGGCGACCCCCGGCCGAAGCGGCTGATCGAAGCGGCCTACGCGGCCCTCTAGGCTGTTAGGGAGCTGATCGCGTCCCAGCTTCCCCCTTCCGGGGGAAAGCGGCGCGAAGCCCCGGCAGGGGCGAGTCGCCGATGGGGGAAGTCTTCCTTCGCACTTCCCCCATCGGCCACTCGCGCTCCGCGCATCGGGCCGCTTTCCCCCATA
>DASVNS010000219.1:0-21815 GCA_036383735.1 Phenylobacterium sp.
GCGACTTGCTCGGCGGCGAGACGGCGTTCTTTAAGCATGAGTTCTCTCCATGCGCGGCGTGGATCACGACGCGCCTCGATTGTTGCGGAACAGGGTTTCTCGGCCGTTCAGGCCTTTAGTAAACTTGCCGCCAGATCGTTCAGGTAATGGAGCCCGGCCAACATCCCTCCAAACGCGAGGGCGGTGACGAGGGCGATCCCGACGATCGCGCCGAGCCTGAGTGCGGGACTCAGGTCGTTTCTGCGGCTCCAAGCTCGGGCTCGGCCTTGAAGTTCTCGTCCAGGAGAACCCAAGTCAGGCAGAGAATTTCCCGAAGCACCATCTCGGGCGGTTTGAACGGCGCCAGCTTCCGTGTGGCGGAAACCAGATGCCGCGCCATATCCGCTTGCGTCGGCGTCGCCGAAAGATCGACGAGCTGCCGCTCGAGCTGCGTCCAGGAGAAGCTCGGGAGAAGTTCCTCGCGCTTCGCCAAGGTCGGCCAACGCGCCTCGAAGTCGTCGATCTCCCGGCGAAGGCGAAGCGCCCTGCCAACTATCGCTCTGTTCTCGAAACTCGGTTGCTGGCCCATCGGACGCCCCATCTGTTGCCGGCTCATCCGGCCAGGGTCGGGACGGTCTGTCTGTCCTGATTGCGTCCTGTCCTGACGCGATCAGGACAGGATTGACGTCGACCTCGCGCAGCAGCTTCGCCGCCTTGAACCGGTCGTCCACGCCCAGCTTCCGACGCGCGCGATCGCAGTAGGTGTCGACGGAGGTCTTCGACATCCCGAGTTCGCGGGCGATCTGTTTCGAGCTGAGATGCTGGTCGACCAGCCGAAGGCAATCGCGTTCGCGCTGCGTCAAAAGCTCGACAGGGTTCATGACGCCCCCCAAAGCGCACTGCAGACCTCTATCTACAATAAACGACGGCTTTCACGCCACGTCTACTTAACCGCGCGAAAAATAACGGTTCGCGTTCTTTTGCAGCACGCGTAGGCGCCGTTTGACTCGTCGTTAAGCCGTTCGGCCTAAGCCTTTCAGCCCATGCGCAAACCATCTCGTCCCCTGTCGGAGCGCCGGCCGAGCCGCGCGCAGATCAGCGCGGAGCAGCTCGCTTCGCTCAGCCATGAGTTCCGCACCCCCTTAAACGGCGTGCTCGGGATGGCGCGCCTGCTGGAAGGCACCAAGCTGACCGCGGAGCAGAAGTCTTATGTCGCGGCGCTGCACGACAGCGGCCAGCACCTCCTGACCCTGGTCAACGACGTGCTGGACTATGCCAAGCTGGGCGCCGAGCGGATCGAGTTGCATCCGGCGCCCATGGACGTCGAAGGGTTGCTGCGCGCGACAGCGGAGCTGCTGTCGCCCCGGGCTCGGGAAAAGGGCATCGAGATCGCCTGGGCGACCCATGTCGGTCCCGCGACCGTGAGCGCCGATGAAGGACGCCTGCGCCAGATCCTGCTCAATTTCGCGGGCAACGCCGTCAAGTTCACCGACGCCGGCGGGGTCTTGATCGCCGCGTCGGCGCCCCAGCCCGGCCGCCTGCGCCTGCGCGTGGAAGACACCGGGCCCGGCGTCTCGCAGGCCGACCGCGAGCGCATCTTCGAGGAGTTCGCCCAGGCGGAGGCTGCCCACGCGGATCTCGGCGGGGCGGGCCTGGGCCTGGCGATCGCCCGGCGTCTCGCCCACGCCATGGGCGGCGAGGTGGGCGTCGAAACCGCACCCGGCGGCGGCGCCTGCTTCTGGTTCGAGGCTGCTTTCCCGACCGTTGCGGTCCAGACGGCGGAACGTTCGCTGGATGGGCGCAGGGTGGGCGTCGCCTCGCCGAACCCGGTGGTGCAGCAAGCCACCCGCCTGCAGATCGAAGCGTGCGGCGGCGAAGTGGTCATCGCCGCCACCGTGTCCGAGGCGATCGCCCGGACCCAGCCGGGCGACGCGATCCTGGTCGACGCCAGCCTGGCGACCCCCAGCGGCATCCTGCGCCCGCCATTGCAGCGCCCGGCCATCGTGCTGCTGGCCCCCGACGAGCGCGATCGCATCGCCCGCTATCGGCGCGCGGGGTTCGCGGGCTACCTCATCAAGCCGCTGCGGCGGGCCTCGCTGGCCGAACGGGTGTTGATCGCCGCCGGAGCGGTCGCCGATCCCAGCCAGGCTGTGCAGATCGACGAACGCGTCGCCACCGCGGCCGCCCCGGGCGCACGGATCCTGCTGGTCGAGGACAATCCCATCAACGCGCTGCTGGCGCGCGCCCTGCTCAGCCGCGAAGGCTGCGAGGTGGAACACGTGGTCGGCGGGGCCGAGGCGCTGGAAGCGGCCAAGGTCGGGGTCTTCGACCTGATCCTGATGGACATGCGCATGCCGGGCCTGTCGGGCGAGGATACCGCCCGGCAGCTGCGCGGATCGGGCCTGAAGACGCCGATCGTCGCCCTGACCGCCAACGCCTTCGAGGATGACCGCCACGCCTGCCTGGCCGCCGGCATGGACGACTTCCTGGTCAAGCCCCTCTCCCCCGACGCCCTGCGCGCGGCGCTCACCCGCTGGACCGGGCCTGCCTTTACGAACCCCGCGGCGCGCGCCAAGTTCGGCTGATCCGGGCGCCGAGGGGCGCATCACCCGAAGCAGGCCCCATGACTTCAGCTACGACGTCGCCGCCCCGCCGGAAGCGCACGGCCATGGAGGTCGTCCGCTCGATCCGCCAGCCCAAGGTCGCCGTGATGCTGGCGCTGGGGTTTTCGTCGGGCCTGCCGTTCCTGCTGACCGGCAACACCTTCGGCTATTGGCTGCGCGACGAGGGGACGAGCCTCAAGGCCATCGGCTTCATCTCCTGGGTTGGCCTCGCCTACACCTTCAAGGTGCTGTGGGCGCCGATCGTCGAGCGGGTGGACGTGCCGCTCCTGGGCCGGCTGGGTCGCCGGCGCGGCTGGATGCTGCTGGCCCAGTTGGTGGTCGCCCTGGCGCTGGTCGGCATGGCCATCGTGGGGCCGGAGGGGGGCCTCACGGCCATCGGCGCGTTCGCCCTGCTGGCCGCGTTCGCCTCCTCCACCCAGGATATCGTGGTCGACGCCTGGCGGATCGAGGCGGCGGAGGACAGCGACGAGATGGGCCTCCTGTCGTCGGCCGCCCAGCTAGGCTACCGCATCGCGCTGCTGGTCACCGACGCCCTGATCATCGCCATGGCGGCGCGGATGGGGTGGCCGATGTCCTACGTGGGTATGGCGATCCTCATGGGCATCGGGGTCGCGGCCACCTTCTTCGCGTTCGAGCCGGCGCGCGCCGACGCCGTGCTGCATGACAAGGCGCCGCTGTGGACACCCCGCGGGTTCTTCGACGCCGTGGTCGGGCCGTTCGTGGATTTCTTCGCCAAGCACAAGGCCGTGGGCCTGCTGATGCTGGCGGCCATCGCGCTCTATCGGCTGCCCGACTTCCTCATGGGGCCGATGTACAACCCCTACTACCACGACCTGGGCATCGCGAAGGACGCGGTGGCGGGGGTACGGGGATCGGTGGGCCTGGTGGCGGCCTTTGTCGGCATCGCCGCCGGCGGCCTCTCGGCGATCCGGCTGGGTCTGTTCCCGACCCTGTTGCTGGGCGCCGTTCTGCAGGGCTTCGGCACCGGCGCCTTCGCGCTGCTGGCGACCCATTCGGACCTGCTCACGTTCAGCGCGGTGATGGCCGGCGACAACTTCGCCCAGGCCTATGCCGGGGTGGCGCTCGTGGCCTACATGTCGAGCCTGACAGGGCTGGGCTACACCGCGACGCAGTACGCCCTGCTGTCCTCGACCTATGCCCTGCTGGGCAAGTTCCTGAAGGGCTTCTCAGGGGCGGTGGTGGAGGGCCTCGCCCCGGCGCAAGGCCTGATCGGCGCCTACGCCACCGCGTTCGTGGGCACCGGGCTGATGGCCATTCCCCCCCTCATCCTGTTCGCGATCCTGGGACGTATCCATGCCAGGAACCAGTTGGCGGCGGCTCGGCAAGCCTAGCTATCCAGGCAGACCACCTGCGCCACCTGCAACTCGCGCCGCAGGTCGTCGGCCACATAGAAGTAGTTCTGTGGGGTGATCGACTCGCCGACCGAACCCGCATCCGGCCCGCGCCGGCTCGTCGCCAGGGTGGCGCGCACGATCTCCGGCGCCGTGGTGTAGATCCGTCCGCGCCGGGGGCTCTCGGCGATGGTGACGCCCAGCACCCGGCCCTGCGCGTCCAGCGCCGGCGCGCCGGACAGGCCGCCCAGGGTCCCCTCCAGCCCCTCGGTCCGGCCGGTCTCGGCCCAGACCAGCACCGGCTCGGTCCTCGCGCCGTGGCCGCGGACCACCAGGTTCTCGCGGCCCAGCAGGCGCGAGCTGGCCTCGCCCGGCTCGCCCTGTGGAAAGCCGGGGTGAAACGCCCGCTGCCCGCGCTTCAGCGGTTCGGCCAGGCCCAGCGGCAGGGGCGCCGCGCCGCCGTCGGTGAATAGCAGGGCCGCCTCGCCACGCGGATCGATGCGCACGTTCACCGCCACGCCGGATCCCGGGCCGACCACGATCGCCACGCGCCGGCAGCCGTCGACCACGTGGCGGGCGGTCAGCCAGACGCCGCCCCGGGCGATGGAAAACGCGGTTCCTGCCGCCGGCCCGGCCTTGTCCGGCACGTCGACCGCCACGGAAGGATCGAAGGGGGAAGCCGGGCCCAGCGCCTCACCAAGCGGATCGGCGCCCTTGGGCGGCGGCGGCGGCGCGTCGGCGTGTTCGTCGCGGCCCTGGGCTGCGAACAGCAGCGCCACCACGATCGCGGCGTAGACCCCCCAATCCGGCAGCCGCGGGAAGCGCATGCTAGCCCAGCCTCACGTCAGCTACGGGCGGCCGCGATGATCAGGGCGGTCGCGATCTTGACGCCGACCAGCAGGGCTGCGGCCGACATCTCGCCCTCCTGGATCCGCCGCGGGAGACCGCGCAGGATCATGTCCACCAGCCGGAAGACCAGGAGCTGGACCACCACGGTCACCGCGCCCCACAGGCCGATCTCGATGACGTTGGTCGAGGCCCGGAGCGACGCCGAGAGCGGTATCGCCAAGCCCAGCAGCACGCCGCCCAGCGACACCGCCGCAGCGGTATTGCCCTCCCGGATGAGCGTGATCTCCTTGTGCGGGGTCAGCAGCACATAGAGCGCCGCCGCGGCGAACAGGATGATCACCGTGACGCTGACATGGGCGAGGAACACCGGGAATCCGGTGGCGAAGGCCTGGATCTCAGGCGACGGTGTCGGCATGCGCGCTCCCCCAAACGGCGGGGCGAACCGTTAGCACGACAGCGCGACTATTCCGAAGCCTCGGCCTCGGCTTTGCGGCGCGCCGAGGCGCGCAGCTTCTCGCTCTCGCTCTTCAGCTGGCCACAGGCGGCCAGGATATCGCGGCCGCGCGGCGTGCGGATCGGCGAGGCATAGCCGCCGCGGTTCAGGATCGCGGCGAACTGCTCGATGGTCGACCAGGACGAGCACTCGTACTCCGTCCCCGGCCACGGGTTGAACGGGATCAGGTTGATCTTGGCCGGGATGCCCTTCAGCAGCTGGACCAGCGCCTTGGCCTCGGCCGGGCTGTCGTTGACGCCCTTCAGCATCACGTACTCGAAGGTCACGCGTTTCGCGTTCGACAGGCCCGGATAGGCCCGGATACCGGCCATCAGCTCCGCCAGCGGATACTTCTTGTTGAGCGGCACCAGCTTCTCGCGCAGCTCGTCGTTGGTGGCGTGCAGCGAGATCGCCAGCCCGGCCTGGGTCTTCTCGCCCAGCGCCTGGAGCTGCGGGACCACGCCCGAGGTCGAGACCGTGATCCGCCGGCGCGAGATCGCGATGCCTTCGTTGTCGGCGATGATGTCGATGGACTGGGCGACGCTGTCGAGATTGTAGAGCGGCTCGCCCATGCCCATGAAGACGATGTTCGAGAGCCGGCGGTCTTCCTTCGGCGACGGCCATTCGCCCAGGTCGTCGCGCGCCACCTGGACCTGCGCCACGATCTCGGCGGCGGTCAGGTTCCGCACCAGGGCCTGGGTGCCGGTGTGGCAGAAGGTGCAGTTCAAGGTGCAGCCGACCTGGCTCGACACGCACAGCGCCCCGGCCCGGCCCACATCGGGGATGTAGACGGTCTCGACCTCGATCCCCGGACCCATGCGGATCAGCCATTTGCGGGTGCCGTCCTTCGAGACCTGGCGCTCGACCACCTCGGGGCGCGCCAGCGAAAAGGCCTCGGCGAGGGCGGCGCGGGTCTCCTTGGCGACGTCGGTCATCTGGGCGAAATCGGTGACGCCATAGTGATGCATCCAGCGCCAAAGCTGGCCCGCGCGCATCTTGGCCTTTTCCCGCGGCACGACGCCGGCGTCGACCAGCGCGCCCGCCAGCTCGGTCCGGCTGAGCCCGGTCAGGTTGGTCGGCGCGACAGGTCTGGCCTGCGCGCGGCTGAGATCGAGGGTCACGCCCAAGGAGTCCGATCCTTCTGGAGGGCGGCGAATATAGGGGACGAGCGCTCCGTCTCCAAATCGCGGGGCCGCGCGGGCTTCAAACATCTGTTCGACTTCGCTACGGTCGCGTCGAGCACAACCAAGCAGATGGAAGAGCCGTAGATGAAAGCGCTGTTGAGCAAGGCCCCAGGCGGCCCGGAAACTCTGGTTCTGGAGGACGTGGCGGCTCCGCAGGCAGGGCCGGGCCAGGCGGTCATCCAGGTCAAGGCGGTCGGCGTCAACTTCCCCGACGTTCTGATGATCGAGGACAGGTACCAGTTCAAGCCGCCACGGCCCTTCTCGCCCGGCGCCGAGGTCAGCGGAATCGTGCAGTCGGTGGGCGACGGCGTCACCACCGTGAAGCCCGGCGATCGGGTGCTGGGCAGCACCGGTTGGGGCGGCATGGCCGAGGAGCTGGCGCTGGACGTCAGCCGCCTGGTGAAGATCCCCGACGCCATGCCCTTCGAAGACGCGGCCGCCTTCCTGATGACCTATGGCACCAGCTGGCACGCGCTGAAGGACCGCGCCAACCTGCAGCCGGGCCAGACCCTGCTGGTGCTGGGCGCCGCGGGCGGCGTGGGCCTGGCGGCGGTCGAGCTGGGCAAGGCGATGGGCGCGAACGTGATCGCCGCCGCCTCCAGCCAGGAGAAGATCGACCTCTGCCTCAGCCGGGGCGCGGCCTCGGGCGTGGTCTATCCCAAGGGTCCGTTCGACCGCGACGGGCAGAAGGCGCTGGCCGGGCTGTTCAAGGACGCGGCCGGTCCGAATGGCGCCGACGTGATCTATGACGCCATCGGCGACGCCTACGCGGAGCCCGCGCTGCGCTCCATCGCCTGGGAAGGCAAGTACCTGGTGGTGGGCTTCGCCGCCGGCGAGATCCCGAAGATCCCGCTGAACCTGACCCTGCTCAAGAGCTGCGACATCGTCGGCGTGTTCTGGGGCACGTGGGCCGCCAAGAACCCGAAGAAGCATGAGGCGAGCGTCGCCGAGCTCCTGCAGATGTACGCCGAGGGCAAGATCAAACCGCACGTCTCCGAGACCTTCACGCTCACCGACGCCGCCAAGGCCATCACCCACCTCGCCAGCCGCAAGGCCATGGGCAAGGTCGTCGTGACGGTCTGATTTCCAGGGGTGAGGCCGTCGCGGATGCGCGAGGCCTCACCCGTCTTCGCGGGTCGCAGAGGGGGTCGGCGCTGCCGGCTATTCTCCGCGCAACCGCTCGATGTCGCGCTTGGCCGCCAGTCTGTGCCTGGGCTTCAGGTTGCGGCCGACGATCGCCATCAGCGCCGTGAACACAGCCGCGTCGTCGGTGTAGCCGAGGCCCGCGATGAAGTCGGGCACCGCGTCCACCGGCATGACGAAATAGGCCAGGGCGGCGAACATCATCCCCTTGGCGGCGAGCGGCGTCTCCTCGTCCTTGGCGCAGTACCACACCGACAGCGCCTCCTTCGCAAAGGGGATCCTGGCCGCCACCCGGCGCATCTTCGGCCAAAACCCGACGTCCACCCGCTGTTCGTTGAGCTTCATCACCGATGGCACGAGCGCACGACCAGGCGCGATCTCCGCTTCGGCGTCAAAGGTGACGTCGGGTGACACTTTTTCGCTGGCGCTCATCGGGCTAAGCCTTCGCCGAATTCACAGACCTCATCATATGGGAGCGAAGCGTCCATGGAACTCAATTCATCCGTAGCGGCCGTGGTCACGGGCGGCGCGTCGGGCCTCGGCGAAGCGACGGTGCGGGCGCTGGCGGCCAAGGGTGTCAAGGTCGCCATCTTCGACATGAACGAACAAAAGGGCGAAGCGGTCGCAAGCGACGTCGGCGGCGTGTTCTGCAAGTGCAACGTCACCTCGGACGAGGAGGTCGACGCGGCCTTCGCCAAGGCCCGTGCCGTCCATGGCCAGGAGCGGATCCTGGTGAACTGCGCCGGCACCGGCAACGCCTTCAAGACCGCCAGCCGCGACAAGCAGACCGGCGAGACCAAGCACTTCCCGCTGGATGCGTTCAACTGGCTGATCCAGATCAACCTGGTGGGCACCTTCCGGTGCATCGCCAAGTCCGCGAAGGGCATGCTGGACCTTGAGCCCGTCGACGGCGAGCGCGGCGCGATCGTCAACACGGCCTCGGTGGCGGCCGAGGACGGCCAGATGGGCCAGGCGGCCTACTCGGCGTCCAAGGGCGGCGTGGTGGGCATGACCCTGCCGATCGCCCGCGACCTTTCCGGGGACGGCATCCGGGTGAACACCATCCTGCCCGGCATCTTCGAGACCCCGCTGATGATGGGCGCCCCGGAGGCGGTGAAGGCCGCCCTCGCCGCCTCGGTGCCGTTCCCCAAGCGCCTCGGCCAGGCGCCGGAATACGCCCAGCTGGCGCTCACCATGATCACCAACAAGTATCTCAACGGCGAGGACGTCCGCCTCGACGGCGCGATCCGCATGGCGCCGCGCTAGACACAACTCTGCTCGTCATCCCCGGGCTTGACCCGGGGATCCACCGAGGTATGGATGGCCGGGTCAAGCCCGGCCATGACGATCTAACTTTTTGCGGTTAATACCGCCGCCGACGCGTCGGGCGGCTCGCTCCCACCAGGCTGCCCAGCACGCCGCGGATCAGTTCGCGGCCCACCTGGCTGCCGAGGGTGCGCAGCATCGACTTGGCGAAGGCCTCGCCCATGCCCTGGCGGTTCGAGGCGCGGGCGCGCGGGGCCGGCTGGCCCGAGGCTTCGTCGCCGGCCCATGGCCCGCCATGCGCCTTCGGTTGCGGCGCCTGGGCTTCCGGCTCCGGTTCGGCCTTCTTCTGCAGCATCTCGTAGGCGGACTGCCGGTCCACCACCTGGTCATAGATCCCGCGCACCGGGCTCTGTCCCATCACTGTGGCGCGCTCGGCCGGCAGCAGCGGGCCCAGGCGCGAGGCCGGCGGCCGGATCAGCGTCTTCTGCACCACCGTGGGCGCGCCCTTCTCGTCCAGCACCGACACCAACGCCTCGCCCACGCCCAGGCCCTGGATCGCCTCGGCGGTGTCGAAGGCGGGATTGGTGCGGAAGCTTTCCGCAGCGGCCCGCAGTCCCTTCTGGTCGGCAGGTGTGTAGGCGCGCAACGCATGCTGGATGCGGTTGCCGAGCTGGCCCAGCACGGTGTCCGGGATGTCGGCGGGGTTCTGGGTGACGAAATAGACGCCGACGCCCTTCGAACGGATCAGGCGGACCACCTGCTCCACCTTTTCGAGCAGCGGCTTGGGCGCATCGCGGAACAGCAGATGGGCCTCGTCGAAGAAGAAGGCCAGGCGAGGCTTATCGGGATCGCCCACCTCGGGCAGCTCTTCGAACAGCTCGCTCATCAGCCATAGCAGGAAGGTGGCGTACAGCCGGGGGCTGGCGATCAGCTTGTTGGCGGCGAGGATGTTCACGTAGCCGCGGCCCGCGGGATCGGTGCGCATCAGGTCCGACAGCGCCAGCGCCGGCTCGCCGAAGATATTGGTTCCGCCCTCGGTCTCCAGCACCAGCAGGTTGCGCTGGATGGTGGCGATGGTGGTGGGCGAGATGTTGCCGTATTTGGCCGACAGCTCCTTGGCGTTATCGGACGCGTGGGTCAGCGCCGCCTGCAGGTCCTTCAGGTCCAGCAGCAACAGGCCTTCCTCGTCGGCGGCGCGGAACACCACCATCAGGACGCCTTCCTGCACGTCGTTCAGCTCCAGCATCCGCGAGATCAGCAGCGGCCCCATCTCCGAGACCGTGGCGCGGATGGGATGGCCGGCCTCGCCGAACAGGTCCCAGAAGACCGCCGGCGCCGCGGCCGGGTTCAGCGCCAGGTTCATGCCCTGGGCGCGGGCCAGCATCTTCTCGTTGGGCGCGCCCAGCGCGGCGATCCCCGACAGGTCGCCCTTCACGTCGGCGGCGAAGACCGGCACGCCGGCGTCCGACAGACCCTGCGCCAGCACCTGGAGGGTCACGGTCTTACCGGTCCCGGTCGCGCCGGCCACCAGGCCGTGACGGTTGGCCCTGTTCAGCAGGAGATGTTCCGGATGGTCCGAGAACCCGATCAGCACGCTGTTGTCGGCCATCTTCCACTCCTCACAGTTGTCCAGTCATCACTAACACCCGGCGGCTCGCGCTCAACCGTCTTTGCCGACGGCAAGGGATCGTCGGGAAGCTTGGGCGCAGCAGTCCATTTGACGCGAACGCCGACGCCGCCAACATTGCCGCCTGAAGCCTTCGAAAGCGCGCATGCCCGCCCAAGCAGACCCGGTTACCCGAAACGCCGTCGTGATCCTGGCGACCATCGCCGCCGGAGCCGTGCTCTACCTCCTGTCCGACATCCTTACGCCGCTGGCGCTCGCCATGTTCGTCGCGGTGATGATCGACGGGTTCGCCCGCGTGCTGCAGGCGCGCCTGCCCGGCGTCTCAGGGCGGGCGGCGGTGCCGTTGGCCATCGCGCTTTCGGTGCTGATCTTCGGGGGGGCGGCATTCTTCATCGCCGACAACGCCACCAGCTTCGCCAGCCAGCTGATCACCTACACCCCGAAGCTCAACGGCCTGATCGCGCGGATCGCCGGCCTGTTCGGCATGGACGTGCCGCCGACGGTCACCCAGCTTATCCAGCGGCTGGACCCCGCCAGCCACCTGGGCCAGGTCGCCCGCGGCCTGCAGAGCTTTGCCTCCACCGCGGCCTTCGTGCTGGTCTACCTGGGCTTCATCCTGGCCTCACGGCGGGGTTGGGAGCGCAAGGCGGTCAGCCTTTTCGCGGGGCGCGAGGAACGCCAGGAGGCGGTCGCCGCCTTCCTGCGGATCCGCAACGGCGTCGAACAGTACCTCTGGGTCCAGACCGTCACCGGCCTGATGATCGCCGTGGCCTCGTGGATCGCGATGGTCGCCGTCGGCCTCGACAATGCGCTGTTCTGGGCGATCCTGATCTTCATCGCCTCGTACATCCCCGTGGTCGGCGGCATCGTCGCCGTCGCCTTGCCCCCGATCTTCGCGCTCGTGCAGTTCGAGGGGCTTTGGCAGGCGATCCTGCTTTTCGCCGTGCTGCAGGTGATCGGCATGTTCGTCGGCAACGTGGTCCAGCCGCGCATGCAGGGGCGCAGCCTCAACATGGACCCCATCGTGCTCCTGCTCGCGCTGGCGTTCTGGAGCGTGATCTGGGGCCTGCCCGGCGCTTTCCTCTCGACCCCGCTGACCACTGTGACCATGGTGATCCTGGCGCAGTTTGCGGGAACCCGGTGGATCGCGGTGCTGCTGTCGGCCGATGGCGATCCCGGGCAGCTGAAACACCCTCGGGTCGAGCTGCCGTCGGTCGAAGGGCCGGCCAAACCCGCCCCCAAGCCCGCGCCGAGACGCCGTTCACGAACTTGAGAGCCGGGGTTCAACTGTGACCATCCGCTTCCTATCTCTGGACGGTCGGAGGATACGCCTCTCCGACTGGTGCGTCCCTTCCCCAACCCCCGGGGCGCAGCGAGCACCCAGCGTTCCGTCGCCCCCCCACGACGGACGCACGCGGCGCCGGATACTCTCCTCCGGCGCCGCTCTCGCGTCCGGCGCGATAGCGTCCGATCGACAGTCCGTCGCCGCTCGCCGCGAGGCGTCGCGATGAGCCGTTCTCCCCGTGCCGGACCCGGCCGCACCGGCTCCGGGCTGGCCAAATCCCTGCTGAACGAACTTCGCGAAGACGAGGCGCGCGAGGCTGTGAAGGCGTTCGCCAGGCAGGCCGCCGAAGACGCCCAACCCGACGAGCTCCCCGAGCTGTCGCCGGCCGATCTCGCCCGCAACCTCGCGGACTTCTGGGGCTTCGCCGCGCGGCGCCGCGGCCGTGCGGCGCAGATCCGCATTGCGCCGGCTCTGGGCGCCGAGCTTGACCGCCTCGAGATCGTCCAGGACGACGCACCGTTCCTCGTCGACAGCGTGATGGGCGAGATCGCCGACCACAGCCTGTCCGTCCGGGCGATGTTCCATCCCATCGTCGAGGTGCGGCGCGACCGCACCGGCCAGCGCGGCGGCTCCGGCGCCGCGCGGCAGGAGTCGATGATCCAGGTCATCCTGGAGAACATCGGGCCGGACCGCGAGCGTGCGCTCATCGACGGGGTGAAAGCCACCCTCACCGACGTTCGCGCCGCGGTGGCGGACTTCCCCGCCATGCTGGAACTGATCGCCAGGACGGTGGCGGAACTCGGCGCCTCGGGGAAAGCCCGTCCGGACGAACTCGAATTCCTGAACTGGCTGCACGCCGAGCACTTCGTGTTCCTCGGCGCCCGCGTCTACGAGTACCCGCGGCTGAAGAACGGCGAATACGTGGCCGACGAGCCGGTCTACCAGGCCCGGGACGGCCTGGGCGTGCTGCGCGATCCCGAGCGGACGGTGCTGCGGCGGGCGAACGAGCCCGCGGTGCTGATGAGCGCCGTCAAGGACCGCATCGTCCGCGATCCGCCGGTGACCATCGCCAAGTCCAACGTCAAGAGCCGCGTCCATCGGCGCGGTTACATGGATTACGTCGGCGTCAAACGCTACGCCGAGGATGGCCGGCCGAGCGGCGAGGTGCGTTTCGTGGGCCTGTTCACGGCCGAGGCCTATGACCAGCCGGCCGCGGCGGTCCCCCTGATCCGCGAGAAGGTGGCGCGCGTCATGAAGCGCTCGGGCGCCTTGCCGGGCAGCTATAACGAGAAGCGCCTGAAGAACATCGTCGAGAACCACCCACGCGACGAACTCTTCCAGGTCGGCGACGACGAGCTGCTGGCCATGGCGATGGGGATCCTCCACCTGTCGGACCGGCCGCGCGTGAAGCTGTTCGAGCGGCGCGATCCCTTCGACCGGTTCGCGTCCGTCCTGCTCTTCGTGCCGCGGGACCGATACGATTCCGACCTGCGCAAACGGGCGGGCGAGTTGCTCACCGAAGCCTACGGCGGCCGGCTCTCCGCCTATTATCCGAGCTTCAACGACACGCCGCTGGCGCGGGTCCACTACATCATCGGCTTCACGCCCGGCGCACACCGCACGCCCGACCTTCGCAAGGTCGAGGCCGACATCGCCGAGGCCGCCCGCACCTGGGAAGACCGCTTCGACGCCGCCGTGCGCGGCAGCGGCCGCGACCCGGACGCGGTCACCGCGACGGTCGCCCGCTATCGCGACGCGTTCCCCGCCGGCTACCGCGACCGTTTCGACGCCGCCCAGGCGCTGGCCGACGTGGCGGAGCTGGAGGCGTTCGGCGAGGGCCAGGCCATTGCCGTGCGCGCCTACCGCACGCCCGCCGACAGTCCGCTGCACTTCCGCTTCAAGCTGTACCGCCGCAACGAACCGGCCGCGCTCGCCGACGTGCTGCCGATCCTGGAGAACATGGGCCTGAAGGCCATGGCGGAGGCGGGGTTCAAGGTCACGCCCGAGGGCCAACCGGCAGTCTGGGTGCACGACTTCGAGATCGAAGACCCGCGCGGCGGCCACCTGGTTTTCGCCGAGATCAAGGACGTCTTCGAGGACGCCGTGACCGCGGTGTGAACGGGCCGCACCGAGAACGACGGCTTCAACCGCCTGGTGATGGAGCTCTCCATCCCCTGGCGCGACGCGGCCCTGGTCCGCGCCCTGGCCCGCTATCGCCAGCAGTCGGGCCTGGACCCGTCGCAGCGGGTGCAGGAGCAGGCGCTCTCCAACCATCCGGGGGTCACCCGCCTGATCCTCGACCTGTTCCGCGTCAAGTTCGATCCGGCCATCGCCGCCCCGCTCGAAACCCGCCAGGGCCAGGCGGCGGCGGTGACGGCCGAGATCGTGGAGGCGCTGCAGCTCGTCGACAGTCTGGACGACGACCGCGCCCTGCGACGCCTGGCGCTGCTGGTCGGCGCGATCCAGCGCACGAACTTCTACCAGCTGGGCCACGATGGGGCGGCGAAGCCCTACATCTCGTTCAAGGTGGCCAGCGGCCAACTCGCCGACCTGCCAGCTCCCAAGCCGTTCCGGGAGATCTTCGTCTGGTCGACCCAGGTCGAGGGTATCCACCTGCGCTTCGGGCCAGTCGCCCGCGGCGGCCTGCGCTGGAGCGATCGACGCGACGATTTCCGCACCGAGGTGCTGGGCCTGGTGAAGGCGCAGCAGGTGAAGAACGCGGTGATCGTACCGGTCGGCTCGAAAGGCGGCTTCTATCCGAAGCAACTGCCGAAGACCTCGCCGGACGCCATCCGCGCCGAGGCGATCGCCGCCTACAAGACCTTCCTCTTCGGCCTGCTCGACATCACCGACAACCTGGACGCCGCCGGCAAGGTGGTGCGGCCGCAGGGCGTGATCGTCCATGACGGGGACGACCCCTACCTGGTCGTGGCCGCCGACAAGGGCACCGCCAGCTTCTCCGACATCGCCAACGGCGTGGCCGAATCCTACGGCTTCTGGCTGGGGGACGCTTTCGCCTCCGGCGGCTCCGTGGGCTACGACCACAAGGCCATGGGCATCACCGCCCGCGGCGCGTGGGAAGCCGTGAAGCGGCACTTCCGGGAGATGGGCAAGGACATCCAGTCCGAGCCGTTCACCGTGGTCGGCTGCGGCGACATGTCGGGCGACGTGTTCGGCAACGGCATGCTGCTGTCGCGCCAGATCCGGCTGCAGGCGGCCTTCGACCATCGCGACATCTTCCTGGATCCGGACCCCGATCCGGCGACGAGCTATGCCGAGCGCGAGCGCATGTTCGCCCTGCCCCGCTCGTCCTGGGCCGACTACGACGACACGAAGATCGGCAAGGGCGGGGGCGTCTTTTCGCGCACGCTGAAGTCGATCCCGCTGACGGCCGAGGTGCGAGGGCTGCTCGGCACGGACGCCGAGGCGCTGTCGCCGGCGGAGATCATCAACCTGATCCTCAAGGCCCCCGCCGAACTGCTCTACCTGGGCGGCATCGGCACCTATGTGAAGGCGAAGGCGGAATCCGCCATCGACGTCGGCGACAAGGCGAACGACGCCGTCCGCGTCAACGGCGCCGAGCTGCGGGTCAAGGTCGTGGGCGAGGGCGCGAACCTGGGCCTGACCCAGGCCGGGCGGATCGAGTTCGCCCAGATGGGAGCAGGGGGCGCGGGCGGCCGGGTGGAGACCGACGCCATCGACAATTCGGCCGGGGTCGACAGCTCGGACCACGAGGTGAACATCAAGATCACCACCGGCATCCTGGAGCGCCAAGGCAAGCTGACGCGCGCCCGGCGCAACAAGCTGCTGCCGACCATGACGGACGACGTGGCCAGCCACGTGCTGACGCACAACTACGACCAGACCCTCGCCCTCTCGCTGCTCGAGATGGACAGCGCCGGCGAGCTGGAGCCGCATGCGCGGTTCATGGCCGAGCTGGAACGCGCCGGGCGGCTGGACCGGACGGTGGAAGGCTTGCCCGACGCCCTGGAGATCGCCCAGCGCCGGAAGGCCGGGCGCGGCCTGCTGCGGCCCGAGCTGGCGGTGCTGCTGGCCTATGGCAAGCTGGAGCTGAAGCGCGAGATCGTCGCCAGCCACGCGCCCGACGACCCGTTCTTCGAGGCCCGGCTCGAGGGCTACTTCCCCAAGCCGCTGCGCAAGTACAAGGCGGCGATCCGCGCCCACCGGCTGCGCCCGGACATCATCGCCACCGTCATCGCCAACGACATGATCGACCGCTGCGGGCCCAGCTTCCCCTCGCGGACCATGACCTCGGCCGGCTGCGACGTGGTCGCGCTCACCGCCGGCTATGAGGCCGCCAAGCAGGCGCTCGGTTTCGACGCGCTGTGGGCGGAGGTCCAGGCCCTGGACCGCCGGATCCCGGCGGCCGGGCAGATGGCGCGGTTCCGCCGGCTGGTCGCCGGGCTGCGGGGCGCCACCTTCTGGCTGGCGCGCCGCGCGGGTCGCGAAGGCCTGGGCGTGGCCGCGCTGGCGGGCCGCTACGCGCCCGGTTTCAAGAGCCTGCATGCCCTGTTGCCGCAGATCCTGTCGAAGGTGGAGCGCGCCGGGGTGGAAACCCAGGTCGGCCGGCTGACCGAAGCCGGCGCCCCGCCCGAGATGGCCGAGGCCGCCGCGGTGCTGGGGCCGCTGACCCATGCGGCCGACCTGGTCGACCTGGCCGAGGCCTCCAGCTGGCCCCTGCCCAACGTGGCGCGGCTCTACTACGCGACGGGCGCGGCCTTCGCCTTCGATCGCCTGCGCGCCGCCGCGGGCGAGTTCCGGGCCGGGGACATCTTCGAACGCACCGCGCTGCGCCGGCTGATCGAGGACCTGCTGGTCGAGCAGACCCAGCTGACCCGCGCCATCATGGCCTTCGCCGGCGGCGCCCAGGCCGGCGAGGACGACGTCCATGCCAGGCAGGCCGTCTCCGCCTGGGCGGCCCTGCGGCCCGATCAGGCGCGCGCCGCCACCCGCACCATCGACGAGATCGAGGCCGGCGGCGGGGCCTGGAGCTTCGCCAAGCTCACCATCGCCAACGCGGCGCTGCGCGAGCTGGCCGCGGAGTCGGCGAGCGGCCGGAAGCGCCGGGCTTAACCGCCCAGCTGGAACGGCACCGTCCGGCGCTCGTGCTTGGGCACGCTGAGCCGCCGGTCCACAGGCGGGAAGGCCCGCTGGGCGCAGTCGTCGCGCTCGCAGATCCGACAGCTGACGCCAATCGGGGCGGCGGGGCCTTTCAGGTCCAGGCCCTGGGAATAGACCAGCTCATGCGCGTGGGCGATCTCGCAGCCGAAACCCAGCACATAGCGGCGGTCCGGTGCGAGATAGCTTTCCGAGCGCTTCACCACCGCACGCGCCACGCAGAGGTAGCGGTCGCCGTCCGGCAACGAGGCCACCTGCACCAGGAAGCGGTCGGGCGAAGCCACGGCGTCGTGCACGTTCCACAGCGGGCAGGCCCCGCCGAACCGCGCGAAGCGGAAGCGGGTGGCGCTATGGCGCTTGGTGATGTTGCCCGCGTAGTCCAGCCGCACGAAGTAGAACGGCACCCCGCGCTGGCCCGGCCGCTGCAGGGTCGACAGGCGGTGGCAGACCTGTTCCAGGCTGGCCCCGAAGTGGGCGGCCAGTTGCTCCACGTCGTGCCGCTGCTCGCGCGCTGCGGCGGCGAAGCGGCCATAGGGCGTCAGTAGGGCGCCGGCGGCATAGTTGCCCAGGCCGATCCGGCAGACGTCCACGGCCTCCGGACTCTTGAACCGCGCCTCGCCGAGCTCGGCCTCGATGATCTCGGACAGGTTGGAGACCGCCAGGTGGTAGGCCAGCTGGAACGCGCGCGTGGCGGCCGGCTGGGCGGTGTTCAGCCATAACTCGTGCGTCGCCGGGTCATAGCGGCGCATCACGTCGCCCAGGGCGGCATAGCGCACCCGCACGCCCAGCCGTTCGCGCAGGTACATCTCCAGCAGCATGTCGGCCGACGCCGGCTGGTCCAGGCCGATCTCCTGGGCGAGCTCCTCGGCGGCGCGGTCGAGGGCGTCGATGTAGTTGTCCTTGAAGTGGAAGAAGTCGCGCACCTCCTCGTAGGGTAGCAGCGAGCTGGCCGACATGGCCTCGTCCAGGGCCACGGCCTCCTCGGTCAGCTTCAGGCGTTCGGCCAGCCGGTGGTTGGCGCGGTGCAGGTCCAGGAACCGGCGCGCGAGGGCCGGCGACTGCTGGGTCACCTGGCGCAGTTCGCTCAAGGGGATCGGAAACTCGGCCGAACCGCTCTCGGCCACGGCTTCCCGCAGGTCGGCCAGCAGGCGCTGGTCGCCGTCGGCCTCGAAGGTCTCGACCGCCACGCCGAACGTCTCGATCAGCCCCATCAGCACGCGATCGGTGACCGGCCGCTGGTTGGCCTCGATCTGCGAAAGATAGCTCACGGAAATGCCGAGCTTGCGGGCGCAGGCCTCCAGCCGCCACCCGTTCCGCGCCCGAAGGCTGCGCACCTTGGGACCGACAAAGAGCTTGTAGCGCATTTCGCAATTTCACAAATGCAGCGGACGCCAAGGCCAACTCTTTGCACGATGTCATTTGAAGCGCGAGGGAATATGGCGCGTATTCGCTTGCGAGCGTTCCGGAATGCCACGTCCATGGCCACGTACAACTTCACTGGCTTGGGTGGAGATCCGGCCTCCAAACGGATGGAAGCCATGATCAGAGAGAACATCCACCACCTGCCCCGTCTCGGCATGTCGGGCGCCATGCGCCTGTTCGGCCTGACGGCGCGCGCGCTGCGGTTCTACGAAGAAAAGGGTTTGGTCGAGGCGCGCCGCGACCGCCTGAACTCCCGCTACTACGATCCTGTGGCCCGCGGGCGTCTGGAATGGATCGCCCGGCTGCGGAAAGCCGGCGTGTCGCTACCGGATATCGAGGAGGTGCTGGTCGCCCACGACGACGGCTGCGGCCACGAGTGCGCCGTCGGCAAGCTGGAGCGCCGCCGCGAGGCGCTGACGGCCCAGCTCAGCCAGCTCACCGAGGTCATGGCCGAGCTCGACGTCCCGCGCAGCGAAGGCGCGTCCGGCCGCCTGGGCGTCAGCGCCAAGGCGTAGGCGAAGGCCCTCTCCCTACCCTCTCCCTCTCGCTTCGCGGGGGAGAGGAGCGCTTGGGTCGGGCGTCGCAGCCTCACCTCCTCTCCCCCCGCGCAGCGGAGAGGGAGAGGGTAGGGAGAGGGCCGGCGCGTTAGTGCCTGAACACCCGCACGCCGGTGAACACCATCGCCAGGCCGCGTTCGTCGGCCGCCTCGATGACCTTGGCGTCGCCGATGGAGCCGCCGGGCTGGATCACCGCGGTGCAGCCCGCGTCCGCGGCCTGGATCAGGCCGTCGGGGAAGGGGAAGAACGCTTCCGACGCGCAGGCCGACCCCTTCAGGTCGAGGCCGAAGTCGGCGGCCCGCAAGGCGGCGATCCGCGCAGAGTCCTTGCGGTTCATCTGGCCAGCGCCCACGCCCAGGGTCTGGCCGGCCCGCGCATAGACGATGGCGTTCGACTTCACATGCTTGGCGATGGTGAAGGCGAACAGCATGTCGCGGACCTCGTCGTCGGTCGGCGCCCGCTTGGTCACCAGCTTGAGGTCCGCCGCCGTCAGCCGCGACACGTCACGGCTCTGCACCAGGAAGCCGCCGGCCACCGACTTGAACGTCGGTCCGGCCGCGGTGGCGTCGGGCAGGCCGCCGGTGGTCAGCAGCCGGACGTTCTTCTTCTTGGCGAACAGCGCCACCGCCTCCGGATCGGCGTCGGGCGCGATCACCACCTCGGTGAAGACCTCGAGGATCCTGGCGGCGGTAGCCACGTCCAGCTTGGAATTCAGGGCCACGATGCCGCCGAACGCGCTGGTCGGATCGCACGCCAGCGCCCGGTCGTAGGCTTCCGCCAGCGAGGCGCCGGTCGCGACGCCGCACGGGTTGGCGTGCTTGATGATCGCGCAGGCCGGACCTTGGGCCGGATCGAACTCCGCGATCAGCTCGAACGCGGCGTCGGTGTCGTTGATGTTGTTGTAGCTGAGCTCCTTGCCCTGGAGCTGCCGGGCCGTCGCCACGCCCGTCCTGGGGGTGGGGAAACGGTAGAAGGCCGCCGCCTGGTGCGGGTTCTCGCCGTAGCGCATCGTCTGGACCAGCTCGCCGGCAACGGCCATCCGCTTGGGCGCGGCCTCGCCGAGCGCGCCCGCGAACCACGCCGAGATCGCCGCGTCATAGGCCGCCGTCCGGCCATAGGCCCGCGCCGCCAGCCGCTTGCGCAGGTCCAGCGAGGTCGCCCCGCCGTCCGCCAGCTCGGCCAGCACATCGGCCATGTCGGCGGGATCGGTGCAGACCGCCACATAGCCGTGGTTCTTGGCCGCCGAGCGGATCATCGCCGGGCCGCCGATGTCGATGTTCTCGACGCAGGTCTCGTAGTCCGCGCCCGAGGCCATGGTCTGTTCGAACGGGTAGAGGTTGACGTAGACCAGGTCGATCGCACCGATCCCGTGCTCGTCCATGGCCGCCTTGTGGGCCGGCGCGTCGCGCACGCCCAGCAGGCCGCCGTGCACCACCGGGTGCAGGGTCTTGACCCGACCGTCCATCATCTCGGGGAAGCCGGTCAGGTCGGCCACGTCCTTCACCGGCAGGCCGGCGTCGGCGATGGCCTTGCGGGTGCCGCCGGTGGAGACCAGCTCGACGCCCAACGCAGCCAGCTTCCGGGCGGCCTCGATCAGGCCGGTCTTGTCCGAGACCGAGATCAGGGCGCGGCGGACGGTGACCTTGTCGGGGGCGGGCGGGAAGTCCGGGGCGGCGGGCATGGCATTCTCCTCTGAGTCGGAAGGGAAATGCCCAGGCGCGCGGCGATGTGGTCCTCGCGCTCCCCGGTGGTCGCCCACCTCCAGTCGCCAGTCACGCAGGACGGCGCCCGACTACGCCCCCGGGTTCGGCGCGTCAATCTGTTGGTCGAGCCGTTCCAATGGAACCACTCAAACTCTGTGAAAACGGTTAGCGGGCGGGCGCGAGCTTCCATCGCACCCGGGCGCCGGAGTCGGCCCGCCGCTGGCCGCGCAACACCAGCTGCACGCCTTGGGCGTCGGCCAGGGGCTCCAGCGCGACCTCCAGGGCGTCGTTGCGCAGGATCCAGCCGTCCTGCCCGCTGCCTGGCCGCAGCAGCACGCTCCGGCGGTCCTGCGACACCAGCGCCTGCACGCCGCGATGCAGCACGAAGCGCAGGGCGTAGGGCACGAAGTGACGCCCGTCCGGACCCTGTGCGCGGGCGGTGGGCGTCAGGCGGTCCTCGCCGCGCAGCTCGCCCGCATCGACGTCCAGGTAGAGCCGCCGCTGATGCATCAGCCCGTGCCGCGGCATCCAGCCATGGTGGGCGACGTCGAGCCACACGGCCCCCGGGGCCTCGTGCCGCTGCGCTTCCACCACGGCGTCGCGAACAGCCAGGCGGGGTCCCAGCACCTTCGCCGCGAACCCGTTCAGCACCCGCGCTTCGCCGACGTCTCCGACCTCGACCGTCGAGGCCCGGCTCATCGCCCGGCCCGCCCCGGCCTGGATCAGCCGCCGCCCGTTCGCCAGCACCTGGATGGCCAGCGGCTGGTCGCAGGCCTGCGCGCCCCAGGCCCCTTGCGGCGGTGGGCCGACGTCGGCCACCAGTTGCAGGGTTCGGCTATCCATCCGCCGGTAACCGCCAAGGTCGGTGGCGGCGGGCCGGTCCCCCGTCTCGTCCTGCGCCCGCGCGGCGGCCACATACGACGCCGAGCCCGCCGCGCCGCCGTGGAAGGCCGCCAGCCCCCCGTCCGCCAGGGTGAAGAACCGCACGGTGGACGCCAGCCGGCCGATGGCGCGCTGCACGCTGTCGGGCGCGGCCAGTCCCCGCTGCACCATTGCCTCGTCCAGGGTCTGCAGGTCGAACAGCAGCTCGAGCGCCAGGTCCGGTCGGCGCGAGGCATGGCCGCCGTCGGGGCCGACCGAAGTCTCCAGGGCGCGGCCCAGCTGCCCAAGCGCCCGGTCCAGCAGACGCTTG
>DASVNS010000220.1:0-9364 GCA_036383735.1 Phenylobacterium sp.
GAATTGCGGCAAGAGGGCGCGGGCCGCCTCGCGCATCCGGCGCTTGGCGCGGTTGCGTTCGACCGCACCGCCGATGCGCTTGGTGGCTGTGAAGCCCACCCGCACGAGCGGACTGCCGTCGCCGCGCGGGCGCGCCTGAACGACCACGGCCCCCTTCGCGCACGAGGGGGCCTGAGCGCAGGCGAGGAACTCGCTGCGCTTCGTCAGCTTCTGGATCAAGAGGGCGGCGTCCGTCACGCGGACACCTCAAACACGACCGAGCTTAGGCGCTCAGACGCTTGCGGCCCTTGGCGCGGCGGCGCGCCAGGATCTTCTGGCCATTCTTCGTGGACATGCGAAGGCGGAAGCCGTGACGGCGCGCGCGCACGAGGCGAGACGGTTGGAAAGTGCGCTTCACGACGAAAGCTCCGGGGTCGAAAATCGAGCCGCGGTGGATAGGGGATGGACCGGCGCCTGTCAACCACTGCAGTGGCCGCCGCAGGTTCCGTTGGCGGCTCGAGTGGTCCGCCAGGGCCGACAGATCCTGGGCCGAGGCTCAGGAGATCTCGGCTTGACCCGCCGCAATCCAGCGGGGCGAAATCGGGACAACGATAAGCTGCAGCCAAGACGGGAGGATTTCGCATGCCGTATGTCGAGGGCCAAACTGTTCACGACGCCGACAGCCACGTGATGGAGCTTCCGGACTCGATCGCCCCTTATGTCGATCCCGCCTTTCGCCAACGGTTCGTGGAACTGACCAGCGCCAGGGCGATCGTGTTGGACGGCGCGCGTGAGGCCGAGGCCCAGCAGGACGATCCCGAATTCCGCGCCGGCGACGAGGCGAACCTGCTTCTGCGCAAGAACTACCAGGCGCTCGGCGCTTTCCGGGCCCGGGATCGGCCCAGGGCGCTGGATCTCTTCGGGTTCGCCAGTCAGCTGGTGTTCACCACATCGGCCTTGAACAACTTCGGCCTGGAGCAGATGGGCGAGGTGGAGCTGGCGGTCGAATCCGCACGGGCTCACAATCGGATGATGACCGAGTTCTGCTCGGTGGACCGCCGGCTCCTCGCCACGGGCTACGTGCCGCTGATCGACCGGGTGCGGGCGCCGCAGATCGCCCGCGAGGCCTTGGCGCTGGGCGCGAAGGGCCTGGTGATCCCGATGCGCGCACCCGGCTTCTCGCCCAGCCATATCGAGCTCGACCCGCTGTGGGCTGTGGCGCAGGACGCCGGCATCCCGATCCTTTTCCACGTCGGCAGCGAGGAGAAGCTGGCGCCGGACTACATGGAGAACGGTCTGCCCAAGGTCCGCGACTTCCATGGCGGCGACGAAAATTTCACCTCGCTCACCTTCATGGGAATCCCCCTGTCGCTCTGGAAGGCGCTCTCGGTCATGGTCATCGACGGGGTGTTCGATCGCTTCCCCCGCCTGAAGTTCGGCGCGATCGAGGTGGGCGCCTCGTGGCTGCCCAGCCTGATGCGATATATGGACTCCGGGGCCGCCGCCTTCGGCAAGGAGGAGCGGCTGCAGAAGCTTTCCGCCAAACCCAGCGAGATCCTGCGCCGGCAACTTCGCGTCACGCCCTATCCACACGAGGACACGCGCTGGATCATCGAGAACTCGGGCGACGACATGTGCCTGTTCTCGTCGGACTTCCCCCACATCGAGGGCGGCCGCAATCCGCTGAAACGGTTCAACGACAGCCTGGAAGGCGTCACGGAGGCGACCAGGCGCCGGTTCTACCGCGACAACTTCATCGACCTGATGGGCGCAGGCCTCGACCCGGCGCTGCACGACGTGCAGGCGCGGGCGGCGGCATAGGTCGATCCGGTAGGCGAGCTACAGGTCCGGCCGAATGATGGTCTTGCCGACCACCTTGCGCTGGGCGAGCGTCTCGAACGCGTCCCTCCAGCCGTCCAGGGGGTATTCGGCGTCTACCCGCGGCGTCACCAGGCCCTGCTCGGCCAGCTTCCAGATCGCGTCGTCGTTCTCGCGACCCTTGTCCGGGAATTGGCGGCCGTATTCGCCCGCCCGCACGCCATGGAGCGAGAAACCCTTGATCAGGGCGATGTTCACCGGAAGGGTCGGCAGGCGGCCCGAGGTGAAGCCGATGGAGAGGATGCGGCCGCCGAAGGCGACGCAGCGGACGCTTTCGTCGAACACGTCGCCGCCGACAGGGTCGTAGATGACGTCCGCGCCCTTGCCGCCGGTAAGTTCCTTCACCCGCTCGCGGAAGCCCCGGGTGACGTTCACGATGGCGTCGACGGGGTATTCCTTGGCGATCAACGCCAGCTTCTCATCCGACGCGGAAGCCGCGATCACCTTGCAGCCCAGCACCTTGGCGTAGTCGACGGCGGCCAGCCCCACGCCGCCCGACGCGCCGTGCACCAGAACCCACTCATCGGCTTGAGCGTCGGCGGCGCGCTTCAGGGCCACATAGGCGGTGAGATAGGCCACGGGATACCCCGCCGCCTCGCTGAAACTCAGGCGCTCAGGCTTCTTGCGCAGGGCTGCGGCCGGCAGGACGACGTATTCCGCGAAGCCGCCCCGGCCGCCGGCGACCACGGCGTCGGCGACGGCGAAGCCCGTGACGCCTTCGCCCAGCTTGTCCACGTCGCCGGCCAGTTCCAGGCCGCCGACGAACGGCACGGTCGGCTTGTGCTGGTGCTCGCCGCGGGTCTGCATCAGGTCGGGGAAGTTCACCGCCGCCGCGCGGATCTTGATCCGCACCTCGCCGGGCCCGGGCTCGGGCGTCGGCGTCTCCTTCACCCGCACCCCGGCGTAGTCCGGGAGCAGTTCCTCGACCACCAGCGCGCGCATCAGACGGTGAGGTCCTCATAGACGTCGCGCTTGGAATGCATGGGGGCGGACGCCATCAAGCCGGAACTCCGGCCAGGCCCTTCAAGCCGTTCAGGATCACGCTCACGGCGAAGTCGGACGCCGCGACGGTGTCGATGGGGCGGCGCATCAGCATGCGGTCGCAGACTTCGCGCGCCACGCCGATGCAAGCGGCCGCCATGTAGTCGCTGTCCGACAGCGGGCCGCGGCCTTCCATGACGGCGCTCCCGATCGCGTCCCTCACCTCGGCGAACACGGCGGCCATCTCCGGCGTTTCGCCGTGGACGTGCGGTTGCGCCTCGCCGGCCGGCCGGCCGCCGACCCAGTTCATCTGTTCATCGGCCATGAACTCGAAGTAGGCGGTGATGGCGTCCCGAACGAAGATTTCGAGGGGCCCGCCCTTGGCGCGCAGGTTTTTCAGGATAGGGCTGAAGCGCCGCGCACCGTCGTCCGCGAGAGCGGCGAACACCTCCTCCTTGGAGCGATAGTAATTGTAGAAGGTCCCCGCCGCGAGGCCGGTGCGGCGGATGATGTCGCGAACCGTCGCGGCCTCGTAGCCGAGCTGGCCAAACACCTCGCGGGCGGCATCGAGAATGGCCTGGCGGTTCTGAAGCTTGGTCTGCTCGCGTTTGCCGGCGCTCAGATAGATGACTTGCGACATGCGAACCCCAGACGCCCGAAACTTGACGCGTGTCATATTAAGAGTTCGGCGGCTTCACGCAAACGGAAAGGGCCGGCGCAGGCATGCGCCGGCCCGTCATTCGGATGCGCTGGGTTCGGCCGCGCGGCCGCCGACGCCTAGAATTCCGTCCAGCTATCTTCCGCAACGGCCAGAGCGGCGGAGCCGGCTGTGGCGAAGACGGGGCGGGCCGACGCGCGAGCGGGCGCGCCGCTCGCGCGAGCCATCTCACCCGACCCGCTCAGCTTGAAGCGCGACACCAGGTCGAAGAGCTCTTCCGCCTGGTCGGCGAGCATGCGGCTGGCAGCGGTGGTCTCTTCCACCATGGCGGCGTTCTGCTGGGTGACCTGGTCCATCTGGTTCACGGCGGTGTTCACCTCGGCGATACCCGTCGCTTCTTCCTTGGCCGACGCGGCGATCTCGCTGACCAGCTTGGAGACCTCGTCCACGTGCGCCACGATCCGGTGCAGGGCCTGGCCGGTCTCGCCGACCAGGTTCACGCCTTCCGCCACCTGGGCCGTGGACGTGGAGATCAGGCTTTTGATCTGCTTGGCGGATTCGGCGGAGCGCTGGGCCAGGGCCCGGACTTCCGAGGCGACCACGGCGAAGCCCTTGCCCGCGTCGCCGGCGCGAGCCGCTTCGACGCCGGCGTTCAGCGCCAGCAAGTTGGTCTGGAAGGCGATCTCGTCGACCACGCCGATGATCTGGCTGATCTCGCGGGCGGAGGCCTCGATCCCGGTCATGGAGGTCACGGCCCGGCTGACCACGTCGCCCGAGCGTTCGGCTTCGGTCTTGGCCGCCGTCACGGCCTCGCGGGACTGGGCCGCGCCCTGGGCCGAGCGCTGCACGGTGGCGGTGATCTCGTCCAGCGCCGCAGCGGTCTGCTCCAGGGTGGCGGCCTGGCGTTCGGTGCGTTGCGACAGGTCGTCGGCGGCGCCGGAGATCTCGCCGCCGCCTGAGCGGATGGCGGCGGTCGACCCGGCGATGGCCGAAAGCGCCTTCTCCAGCTTGACCACCGCGTCGTTGAAGTCGTTGCGCAGTTTCTCGTAGGCGCCGGGAAAGCCCTCGGTCAGCCGAATTGTAAGGTCCCCGGCGGCCAGGCGCTCAAGGCCGTTGGCCAGCGAGCCGACCACGCGGTTCTGTTCCTCGGCCGAAGCATCCGCGGCGGCGGCGTTTTCGCGGCGGGTCGCATCTGCGGCGGCGCGCTGCTCCTCCTGTTCCTGGCGCATGCGCTCCAGGTGCAGCTGGTTCTCGCGGAACACGGTCAGCGACCTCACGATCGCACCCAGCTCGTCCTTCCGCTCCAGCTTTTCGAGGTCGACGTCGTTCTCGCCGCGCGACAGCCGCTCGGTGACGCCGGCGATACGCTGCACGGCCCGGCGCATGTTCAGCACCAGGAATCCGGCGATGACGCCAGTGATGAGCAAGGTGGCCAGCGAGATCGCGACGGTCGCGGTCTGCGCAGCCTTGGACCTGGCGCTGGCTTCGAGCGCCTGCTGATCCGTCTGGGCCTGGGTCGCGGCGACGATCGCCTGCAGGTTGGCGCTCATCTTGCCGTACTGGTCCTCGAACGGCGCGGCGAAGCCGGCGGCGGAGGCGAAGTCGGCGCTCATCATGGCGACGATGACGTCCAGCGCCTCGCGCGTTTCCTTCAGGTCCTTGAGCAGCTTGTCGTATCGCGGGCGCTGGGACGGCGTGGCCGCGGCGCGGGCGACACCGACTTCCTTGGTGATGTTGTCCACCTCGGCCAGCAGGGCCTGGCCCTTGCCGCCGATCTTGTCGCCGTCGATCTGGGCGGCCTGGTGGGTGAGCAGCAGATAGAGCTCGCCGTGAACGCCGGTGATGCGTTCCGAGATCTTCTGCATGCGGATGCTGTTGGGCATGTCCATGTGGACGACCCGGTCCAGTTCGCGCATCTGGTTCTGTTGAATCACGACGGCGCCGGCGGCCAGCAGCGCCAGCATCAACAGCGCGAGGGCGGGTGCGAAGCCCACCTTTATCATCAACGGCAGATCGTCGAGCCGAAAGCGTTTCATTTGGGCGTCCCCCCGGATGTCCTAAGTCGTGGGGCGCGCCCCCGTTAGCGTGCCTATGCTGAATGAAACTCCCTAATTGAATCTCACTTTCTACTTTTCCGAGGAAATTTAGGGTTCGTTCACCGGCCGGCGGTATTCACCCCATCATTGTTTCAAATAGGAGGTGGGGATGCAGAAGGCTGTCTCTCTTTTCGGTGGTGTTGTCCTGAGCGTTGCTCTGGCGAGCGCGGCAAGTGCTGCCTCGTTCCAGGAAAGCATGTCCAAGTGCCTGACGAAGAACGCCAACACGCGCGAAGCCGCGACGGTGATGCTTCAGTGCACGGCCAACGGCGGCAAGCTGGACGGCTGCACCGTGGTGTCGGACAGCGCCCCGGGCAAAGGCTTCGACAAGGCCGCCCTGTGCGTGGCCCAGGCCATGCCGATGGGTGACAAGTCGGGCGACGTGAAGATCCCGATGCGCTTCCCCGGCGGCGCGTAAGCGACCGCGACAAGATCTCGCAGAATGAAGGACGCCCCCTCCGGGGCGTCTTTTTTTTGCCTCAGACCGTGCGCTGGGCGCGGTCCTTCTCGTTCGAAGCCTTGATGGAATTGCGGGCCGCCTCCCATTCGGCGTCGCCCCATTCCGAGAGCCGGGCATACCCACCGCCCACCTGCAGGTGCGAGCCGCCATCGATGGCGATGGTCTGGCCATTCACATAGGCCGAGCCGGGATCCAGCAGGTAGACGGCCAGGTTGGCCAGTTCCCGCATCTCGCCGTTGCGGCCCAGCGGAATGGTCGGATCCGCCTTCTCCCCGCCGCCCACGGCGCCGGAGGGGTTCAGCCGTGACCAGGCGCCCTCGGTGGGGAAGGGACCCGGCGCGATGGCGTTCAGCCGAATGCCGCGTCCGCCCCATTCCACCGCCAGGGACTGGGTCATCACGTTCAGGCCTGCCTTCGACATGGCCGACGGAACCGTGAACGGGCCGCCATGCCAGACCCAGGTGGTCAGGATGGAGACCACCGAGGCGTGCTTGCCCTCCGCGAGCCAGCGCTTGCCGGCATCGAGCGTCACGAAGAACGATCCGCGGAACACGATATTGGCGATGGCGTCGAACCCCTTGGGCGTCAGGTCTTCGGTCCGGCTTATGAAATTGCCCGCCGCATTGTTGACCAGTCCCGTCGGCGCGCCCCCAGCCCAGACCTCGTCCAACGCATCGTGGATCGCCTCGGGTACGCGGATGTCGCATGCGATCCCGGTACAACTTCCGCCGGCCAATCCCCCGTGCGCGTCGGTCAGTTCCTTCGCCGTATCGGCGATCACGGCGCCGCGGCGTCCGAAGATGTGGACCTGTGCGCCCAGCATGACGCAGGCTTCGGCCATCACCTTGCCCAGGCCCGTCCCCCCGCCCGTGATCAGGATGCGCTGGCCCTTCATGAGTCCTGGCCGAAACATCAGGTCGTCAGTGGAGAGTTCAGTCATGCCCGCGCCTTTCCGGTTGTCCGCGTAGTGCGGCCTGTTGACGCGGCGGCGGTCAAGCGCGGCGATTCCCTCCGGGCTTTGCGGCGGGATTGCGATCCGCTTCGGTCGAAACGACCGGCCATTAACAGTATGGAAGGCATGGGAGCGTGAGGTGCAACTGGAGATCGGCTTGGGTCGCGTATAGGAGTCTGGATTGTGACGGCGGTTGCATGCCTGCGGGTCGACCTGTCGGGACAGGACGGATTGTTGCCGCTGCCGGCCCTCGAGCAGCTCGTCCATAAATTCGCCAGCGCCTATCTCGAGACCCGCTGGTCCTGGCCACGACGTTTCGCCCCACTTACCGACGTCAGCTTCCTGCTCACCGATCCAAGGTCGGACGAGTTGGACCTGGCCGAACTGGGCCGCCTGTCCGACGAACTGCAACGGCACCTGTTCGGCACGGCCGACGATGGCGAGGTGGCGCTATTGCTCTTTGAGGGCACGCAGGCCGGCGTGACCGCGTTCGCCGCGCTCGACGCGAGGCAGGTCGCCGCGGCCGTCGCCGATCCTACGCAACTTCCGCCGGGAGGTCGGCTCACGCGTATCCTGCCGGAGAGCCGGGCGGGCAACGAGCAACCGCTCGCGCCGGCGGCCGCCGCTGAGAGCGGCCCGGAGTGGGCCGCCGCGTCTTCCCTGAAGCGCCAGCTCCTGGCGCCGCCCCCGCCGCCACCCCCTGCATGGGAGGGCGTGCAGGGCATCTACTTCATCCCGCGCGCGGTCTTCTACGGCGATGCCGTGATGTACATCCCGCAGAACGCGAAGACCCACCTCAGCATACTGGACGGGGCAGAGCACATGCCGAAGGAGTCGAGCGCTCTCGACTTCGACGCCGATTGCGTGCGGATCGCCGCGCGGCTGCTCTCGGAACGGCCCAAGGGTCCGATGCTCTTCGTCCCGATCAGCTTCACGAGCCTGGCGCGCCCTTCGTTGCGCGAGGCCTATATGGACTTGCTGGCGCAGTTGCCGACCGAGCGCCGAAGCGAGCTCTTCGCCGCGATCTACGATGTGCCCCGCGACCCAGCCTTCACCGGGCTGCGCCAGGCGCGAGCCCTTCTGGAGCCGCATTTCGCGTCCATCGACCTGGCCGTCACCGATCCTGGGTTCGAGATCGAGAAATTGCCGGCTGGGTTGGTGAACAGCGTGACCTTTGCGCTTCCCGACGGCGACAGCCACATCAGGCTTTCAGCGATGCGCCGGTTCGCCGCGCACCTCATCCACTACAAGCAGCGCCGCATCTGGCCGGCGGTCAGCAACATCCGCCGCCGTGCTGAGCTGGACGCCGCGGCGCGGTTGCACATCCCGTTCGTCACTGGCGCGGCCATCTGCTCGCCGGTGCCGTCGCCGGTCGGCGGGCGCAGCATGCCTGCGAACCGCCTGCCGATGTCCCTTCCGGAGTGGATGGAGGTCCGCGACCGGACGATGGCCTCCTAGAAGCCGCTAGGCTGGAGTGAAATCCGGGTCCACGCGCTTGATGAACTCCATGGCCGCGGCGGGCGCCCGCACCTTTCCCTCGTGGATCACGAAGGCATAGACGTCGCGGGGCGTCTCAGGCGGGCCGGTGCGGTCGATCGGCGTAAAGTCGCCGGGGACGCCGCCGTCCGCATAGGCCTTGAACCGACCCGCCCAGAGGTCGAGATCCTTGGCCTCGTAGCCGGTCGGCAGCTCGTCCGACGCCGAGAGCAGCCGCAGGTAGACGAGGTCTCCGGTCACGTCGGGGATGATCGGATAGTTCTCGTTCTCCGAGACGCAGATGCTCAGCCCCCGCTCGCGGCACAGGCCGACGAACTTCGGGTCGCAGAACGTGCCGTTGCGCACCTCGATGACATGCTTGAGCGGCAAGCTTCCCAGCTTGTCCGGCAACAGGTCGAAGAAGCCGGCGAAGTCGTCGTAGTCGAACTTCTTGGTCGCCATGAACTGCCACAGGATCGGTCCCAGCCGATCGTCCAGCTCCGTCAGCCCCTGACCCAGGAACATCTGGATCGACGGGGCGGCGTCGGTCAGCTTCTTGCGGTTCACGCAGAACCGCGACGCCTTGACCGCGAACTTGAAGCTGTCCGGGGTGGCGGCGCGCCACTTGGCCCAGCTGTCAGGCTTGAAGCTGGAATAGTAGGTGCCGTTGATCTCGATGGCGGTCAGATGCCGGCTGGCATACTCCAGCTCGGCCGCGTGCTTGAGGCCCTTGGGGTAGAAGACGCCCCGCCAGGGCTCGAACGTCCAGCCGCCGATCCCACAGCGAATCCTCCCGGACTGAGCCATTGGACGTCTCCCTCGTCGTGCGTGACCTAGGTAGCGCCCTATCGTCGGGTTCTCAAGATGTTCCGCGCGCTTTGGGG